>NZ_PKGG01000133.1:0-14464 GCF_046480465.1 Arthrospira sp. PCC 8006 | reverse complement strand
ATTGGCGGTCAAAATAAGGGAGTGTTGTGGCGACCATAAAAAACCCAAACCCCATTACAGCCTGTTCATAAATCATCTGATCACCTCTCAAAGTCCCTCTCCCTCTCTGGGATCCAGATTTAGGGTGAGGGCAATGTATTAAGCGACTGGTGAACAAGCTGTAAGTTAAGGTGGTGAGTCCAGACCAATTATGGCCATCATTCCCCAAACTGGTGACGCGCCAGCCATAATTAGCACAGTGGCTAGGCGGGGGATACTAGGTAAGAGACTCAGGACTAAGTAGGGATAGACACCTGGAAACTCTTGATATATATGGCTTTGATAGTGATTGGTGTTTCCGGTTAACCTCCTCAAAGTTGGGGTTATCTGGGATATTGGCGAAAATTTGCACAAAACAGGACAATTATACCTTTCTATATTGTACAAAATTTAATTATAATGTCAAGTGCCTCAAAAATAAAGTTTTCTGACAATAAGATAAAAGCCGATTTTGTGGAGTTTAAGCAATGACAATTAACCGATAATTGGCGATTAATTGAAAGCCTGTTAAAGCCGAATTATGGGATAATTGGCGGTCAAAATTAGGGGTTATTGTGACGACTATAAAAAACCCAAACCCCATGGCGATCGCTCAATATTGCACTGATATCTTGATTAAGGTTAATCAAAGGTCGTTCATCCCATAATTCCAAAGCAATTTTAGCCACATAAACCCAGAGACTGACTTGGGAAGGTGATTCGTAAATATGGAGTTTTAAGTATTTCCATACCCCGCGAGTAAAATTGACATAATCAGCCCTATCTTTTTCATCAGCAAATTGGTAACTAGGGGAGAAAATGAATTTCAGAAAATCCTCAAATAAATAATTAGGAATCACCGCATTATGATAATTTATCCCCAATTGATAAGCCGGCTTATATAGCATAGCAGCCAACCAAGATTGACAACCATTTTCAACAGAAAATCCCTGAGAAACCCGAATTTTCAATGATTCCACAAACTCAGATTCGCTGGTGGTCAATGTCAACTCACGGATACCACTATTAAGGAGAATTTTATGCACTTTTCCTTGAACACCATCAGATAATTTTTGCAAGGAAACAGCCTCAGATTTAAGCCAGATGATCGCCGTCAGTTTTCGCAGGAGTCGAAGGTGTTGCTGGGTAGGTTGATGGTGGGGGTTATGACGATATTGATTAACCAATTCTTCGGCTAAGTTTAGATAATCTTGGGGAGACTTAGACAACAGTTGTTGAAAGATATATTCTTTGATATTTAACGCCAAAAACCGATAGTCAGGGTCAATAATGATTTTCCGATATAGTCGGCTATAGTCTCGGATATTCTCACCAGCAATAATATTGAGTTGAGTTTGTTGTTGGCGATGAATTCGCAGGGTAGATAAAGCTTGATCAACAAAGGCTATTTGATAATCTGCCATAATTCTAAACCACATATCTGCATCTAATAATTGATGTAGGTCGGGGTCAAATCCTCCTAATTGAGAAAAGACATTACGCCGAATTAAAACAGTTGTCGGTTCGCCGATTTTATTTAACCGACCTCGGAAGCATTTAGGGTCTGATAATAATTGGGAACCGGGTTGAATTGTTTTTAAGTTTGACCAGTCTTGATGCAGGTTTTGGGTTCCTTTATAGGCGGCTTGACATTGGGGATGAGTCTGGGAATTATCATCAAGGATAATATGGCGGCGGGAGAAAACTAACCCAATTTCTGGGTTGGCTTCAGCCATAGCCACGAGTTGTTCTATACAGTTGGGTTCAAGGGTATCATCTTGGAATAGGAATTTAACATATTTTCCTTGAGCTTGGGAAATACAGAAATTGAGGTTATCAACTAAACCATAGTTAATATGAGTGAGGATACGAAAAGGGATAAATGATGAGGCTTGCGAAGATTTGGCGATCGCTATAGTATCATCTATGGAACCATCATCAGCTAGGATAATTTCACAATTACTATAGGTCTGGTTTAAGGCGCTGAGAATTGCGTCTTTAATAAAGGTTTCGCCGTTGTAGGTGGGAATGCAAATACTGACCAAGGGAGGAGTTGTAGTTTCCGGTGAAAATTCCCTAATTGGAACTGAACGTATATCAGTAAAGTTTTGGGTAGCATTTTGGATAATTTGGAGGCGAGAAAAAATGCGATCGCCGATAGTTTGAGGACTTAATTTGGTTCTGATATCAGTAGCGGCTTGCTGACCAATTTGGGAAGCAGCTTCTGGGTGATTAACGACATATTGCATTAACTCAGCCGCCTGTTTAATGTTGGGAGCAGCCCACACATTCCCCGGTCGATAGGGTCCGTCTGTTTGGTCAATTAAAACTCGTCGATATTTGACCAAAAAACTATTGGCTAAATTCATAAATTCCGTATTGGAAGAATAGCCAGTAGCTATGACGGGTTTACCATAAAACATTGCTTCCGCCATGGTTAAACCAAAACCCTCGGAACGATGTAAGGAAATATAACAATCACAGTTATAAACTAAGCCGTTAATTTCTTCCCGTGATAAATAGCCATCAATAATTTGAATGGCTGAACAATTAGCGATCGCTTGAAAAAGGTGATTTCTTTCTTTGGGGAAACGATCAGAGTTAGAACACTTTAAGATTAACACCACATTAGTAGGATGATTTCCGAAAGCGGTTTTAAAGGCTTCCACCACCGCCAAGGGATTTTTGCGTGCCATGCGGCTATAGAAATCAAACATAAATAAAAAGATAAACTTATCGGGGGGAATTGATAACTGTTCCCGACTTAAAGTCACCTCTGGAAGTGAGACGGTAGGCATCATTTTAATTACGGGAATTGGCGACACCCGCCGAATAGCAGAGACACAATAATCACTATAAGTCCAGATTTCGTGAAATAGTGAAAATGCTTTAACCCACTCTGGGGGAAACTCTGGTAATTCCCACGCCCAGAAACCAATATTATATCGATTTTTAAAATAGTCAGCGCCGACAAGTTGAGCAAATCTCAGCACATCATTAGCATTAATTTGAATTAGGTTGATGGGATAAGGATGTGCGGAAGTAAAATTTTCAAAGCTATGATCTTGTTTACGGTGAGGACTCCCAGTAAAGTTATTAATTGCCACATTTAAGTTAACGGCTTCCATAGCTCTCAAGGTGGCGCGTACTCCTTCACCAATGCCAAATTCTCCATTAACAAAGCCAGCGACATTAACACCTAATTCGGGAGTAATAACTTTCGGTTTTGGGGAGGGTGCGACTGTTTCTAATTTGGCTAAAGTTTGGCTATAGCTACGGGAAGACCACAATATTTTTCGCAAATTGGGGGCGTTATATTGAGCGATTTTGGTAAATTCTCCGGGGGGGATAACTTTCTCGGTTAATAGGTGTAGGGATGAACCGTTAGAGTAAATATTCAAGCCGAATTTTTGGGCGATTATTTCTAATGACTTTGGGGTGTAAAAAGCTATATGCTGTCCTTCCTGGGGTGCATAATACCACCACTGACCAGGCTGGGGATTATGGGGGGGGAGAAGTTCGGTTGAGAAGAGAATATTTTTGGATAATTTCAGGATCTTGTTGATTTCATCTAGGGGGTTAGCAAAGTGTTCCAATAATTCAAATGCGGTGATGAGTTCATAGGGTTGGTCTGGGTTTAAATTGGCTTCTAGCMCGGTAGCTAATAGGTTGGGACAGAAGCTATCATACCAGTGAAATTTAAATCGGATATCTCGCATGAGCCGCACTAATAAACCGTAACCGCCTCCATAGTCGAGAAACTGACTATCGGGATTAAAAAAATGGGTGATGATTTGGCTGGCTAGTTGAGCTAACATGAGATTACGGAAAACTAAACCATCGTCGCTGTTAGCAATGGGTTGATTATAGGCTTCTGGTAACCAGTAGGGATTTTCGGTTTGCACAAATCCGCAATTCTGGCATTGAAAATAGTTAACATTATATCGGTTCAAAACTATGGTTTGACCGAAGGATATGGTAGCAGAGGCACAAATTTTACACTGCATAATTTACCAATTGCATTAATCACTAAGGATACTCTCTTCTCTGTCCATGGGTTTTGAGCAGGGGAGATACCTGATCATCTATTATATGACAACTGTCTCTAATCACGATCTACTTTAATTGTGATGGTATGATTTCAGCAGGTTGGTTTCTACTGAATTTTGGGGTTCCCCAATACTTAGACACTCACGGACAAACTACTTGACCCGCCACCGGAAATAGGTGGGCTATTCAATGATGATAATTAATGAGGGATAGGCTGATTATATACACCCGCCAATATATGGGTGTCTGGAAAATTAAAGGAGACGATCGCCTCGAAATTTATCTATCACTTACATTAGCCATGGGGAATTTTTGATGGGTTCCTCCTGCGAGAGGCTCCCGAATCTGTCACCGATGCTACAATGGTTATCAACTGTGTCTAAATTGACAAGATTTTGGCGAACCTATAGCCAAGAAGATTAGAGTTTAAACAATCATTGGGTGAAGACATTGAATTCGGAATTGTTGAGGGTGTTACCTGTAGATGCCCGCGTCATTGTTGAAATTAGCGATCGCCTTAACCCAGATATGAAGAAGTCAGCCTATCTGCGGAATAACCCAGAATGTCAATATTGGCAGATTTCTCCCGATCAGGACTTGACAAAAAGCACAATTTGTGATTATCTTGGGAAGATAGATGTTTTGGTTTATACCTGTGTCAATTTTCCAGGGCATGATTTTGGTAAACTGGTAAATGATTACAGTGTCTGGCTGAAACCTAACGGTCAATTTATCGCTGATATTCCTAACAGCGAATACTGGCGGCGGCTAGTTAGTTTAGCGTTGGATAAGCCACAGTTGTCGGATGTAGGTTTAAGTTTACAGGAAATCCGATCGCATTTTAATCGAGCGGGATTATATATCTATGAAGTGCGGACAAAAGGCGATCGCAGTTGGGAGTTTAACCAGTTTTTAGAGAGACTGAAATCAACTAATCCCTCTACTGTTGTCTACCTGAAAGAGTATAGAGCGCAAACGGTAGCGGAAAACTATCTAGTGCGGGGTATAAAGTCGAGTAACCCCCCAAAACGGCTATTAATCCAAACAGCAATCATGGCACCAACGGGGTGCGATCGCATTCGAGTTTTAGATCCCGATCGCTTTAGTGCCACCATTCCCGGAGTCCGCACCTTTGCTTCAGTCAGGTCAGCGATAATTATACCAACTATACCACAGGAAGCCAAAATTTTCATCTGGCAGCGCACCATCATGTCAGCGCGAGAACATCTTTCCGTGCTGAAAAGACTACTACAGGAAAACTATTTAATCATTGCTGAAATTGACGATAACCCCCTGCGTCGCCGAGAATATGCAGAGCATAATTATCTAAGTTATCGAGGCTGTCACGGTGTCCAAACTTCCACCAAACCTTTAGGAGTATTTCTGCAACAATTTAATCCTAATGTAGCTGTTTTCCCTAACCAACTAACCGAAGTTTCCCCCCCACGCCATAACTATGACAACGAGAAAATCAGTCTATTTTTTGGCGCATTAAACCGCGAGAAGGACTGGGACCCCATTATGGCATCTCTAAATAAAGTTTTATCAGCCAATTCCGGTCGAGTCCTGGTGCGAGTAGTTCACGATCGCCAATTTTTTGAAGCCTTAGCCACCGACCAAAAAACCTTTGAACCTTTCTGTCAGTATAACCGCTATTTAGAAATTCTGCAAAACTGCGACATAGCCTTACTTCCCCTGACCCCGACAGCAGTTAATATGATGAAATCAGATTTAAAATTCCTAGAATGTGCGGGTAATGGGGTAGCCGTCCTCGCCAGTCCTACGGTTTATGAATTATCTATTCAACCGGAAAAAACCGGGTTAATTTATCGGACGATCCGAGAATTTGAGACCCAACTCAACCGCCTAATTAATAACCATACCTTACGCCGCCAAATTGCGGATAATGCCTATAATTGGGTTAAACAAAATCGCCTACTTTGTCACCATTACCAACAGCGTCACCGCTGGTATTTAGAAATGTGCGATCGCCTCCCAGGGTTAAACAGACAACTCCAGCAACGAGTCCCAGAACTGTTTAATAATCCCTAGAAATAAATCCCCCCATGTCAGTGATATAGGGGGGATAAACTGTTAACTATCTAACACCCATTTTAACAGGATAGGGTTAACCAACTCCGGTGCTTCATCCTGGGGGCAATGTCCAACTCCCTCCAGAGGAATAAACTGTTTTACTGTGTCAAATTTAGCTAATTCTTGTCCAAGTTTTATTGGTTCCCATGGGTCTTCTGTCCCCCATAAAATTATCGCCGGACAGGGAAGAATGGGGAGTAAATCTTCTGGTAAAGGTCCTTGAGAATAAGTGGTAAAAGCCAAAAAAACATCGACAGCAGTGGGTTCATTTGCGGGAGTGAGAAGCATGGTAACTAATTCATCGGTGACAGCTTCTTTGCGCCGATAAGCCTGTAGGAGGATGTTACGGACTGTTTTGGGAGTAGCAATTTGTCGAAAAAATAGCTGACTAACCCATCTTAAACCTAACACTTTTTGAGCTGCTGCTGCACCGAGACTCCGATACCAGGCAATTTCTGCCCTTTTGCGATCGTGCAATAGTCGCAGAGAACAATTTAATAAACCTACAGCGATCGCTATTTCTGGGTGAGAGACAGCCGCCTGCATAGCCACAATACAACCAATAGAATTTCCCACTAAAAAAGCCGGACTTMCGACCACCTCCCGACAAAAATCTGCCACTTGATCACCCCAAGTTTCAAAGGTATAAGATAGGCTACTACAGGGTAAAGGTTTAGCTGACCCACCAAACCCCAAAAGGTCGATCGCAAATACCCGACATTGATTAGCTAAAACGGGGATATTTTTGCGCCAGTGTCCCCAACTTGCACCAAACCCATGAATTAATACTACCGCTGGTCCTGTGTCTCCAGCGGCGCTATAACAGATAGGAAACCCTTTCCACAGCCAAGTTTGAGTTTCTACGGTAGTTGTTGTCATGGGAACAGTTAATCTTGAATAATTGATAATCAATAATTATAGCAATTCTGAATGATTCGGAATTGCTAATAAGTAACAGGGAATGGCAGAAACAAGGTATACCTTGTCTGTAGTGTGAGGTGCGTCAGTTGGTAATTCTGGGGTGATCATTCCCTGATCAGATAATTATCAATCATCCATTGTCGATAACTTCCTCGACTTCTTCTAGGGTTTCTTCTAGGGTTTCTTCTAGGGCAGGTTTTTCGATNGGGTTTAATAAATAAATCATTAGCCCTAACAAAACAATTGGCGGGAGTTGCGTCAGCTTTTTCTTCAATATATATCCAGGGTTTCAAATCAGAATCCAAAGTTACAATAAACCCGCCATAACTCAACTTACCAGTAAATACCTCATCAGTCTGTAAACGTTCAACCACGGGGAAATTTATAATCCTAGGAAAACCAGATTTTTCGGGGTTCCATACTTCCTTAATTGACTCAGAACCCATGCGACAATTTAAGCCGTTGGGGTCAGGGTCAACTACTTGCCAATATAGGTGATTAGAATTGCCAATATAATCACCATTATCATTGGGTTGTGGTAAAGAAGTATCGGCTAAAACCCCTGCTGTACCCACGCCAAACACTAATCCAGCAATTAGAACTATAATTAACCCCAAAACTGGTAATTTCTTTAACATAATCTTCCTCTGAATATCCGACAAATATTTAGTCATGAATTCCCCCAATACTTGTTCTGGGGTACTCCTAGGGCATATTATCAGATATCAGGCGCAACTCGCGAGGAGGGTGGTCAGCCGAGTGTATGAGATACCTTACTGATTACCCTGAGTCTAACCTTCATCAACCGCCATAGGGATAGGGCGATTTGAGTTGGGGGGAACCCCTAGCAGCACTATCTCATCAAGTCCGGTAGGACCCCACAAGTTTTCCCTTCCCCGGTTGTCTGATATGTTTTTAAAAACTGGTGCGCCTTCCGCCTTTCCAGGGGTTGACGAGAACCCGAATCCGTGATAATATTGGATATAGTCTTTTATAATTGAGTATAAAAAACTGAAAAAAATTGGGTGTATTCCCATTATTTAAAATAATAACCCATTGTCAAGGGATAAGTCAACCTATACCCCCCAAATGATGGGTTTGTTTACAAAAATTTACATATTAGCTGGGCTACTTTGTGGACAAGTGAGGCGTGTGAAATCCGCCAATTAATTTGCTAAAGTGGAGAATATGTTAAGATTCCGAATAATGGTCAACACAGACATTTCCCTGAGCTTTCACGCGCTATCTGACCCCCTACGGATTCAGATTATAGAACTCTTACGCCACCAGGAATTATGCGTGTGCGAAATCTGCGAAACCTTAGAGGTTAGCCAGTCGAAACTGTCCTTTCATCTCAAAACGCTCAAAGAAGTGGGATTAATCAAAGGACGACAAGAGGGTCGATGGATATATTATAGCATTAACCTGAGTCAAATGATTATCCTAGAAGAATATCTAGGGGAGTTTCGGCGATTTAGTCCAGTGGTTCCGGCTTTACCTTGCTCAAATTAATCATCATTTTCGGAGTTAGGGGGAGTGACTGGCTGTGATGATTGGGAGGTCAAGGCTTTAAGCGATCGCACTTCTTCCTGTAGTCGTTTAACCTCCTCTAACAATTGTTGATTAGACTGTGATAATTGCTGCGCCTGGCTACTAAGATAAGGGTCACTTTCCCACCAATTAATCCCAATTTCCTTAGCCTTATCTACGGAAGCAATTAATAAACGAATGCGGATACTTAACAATTCCGTAGACCCGACCGAGACGGAAATATCCCCAGCAATAACTATGCCTTTATCCAAAACCCTCTCTAGGATATCCGCGAGGGATGAACCGGAGGTAGACATCGGCACTCCGCGCTGAGGACTAGATGAACGTGATTGTAATGTCATTAATCACCCTCATAAACAACAAACAGGCGATTATCCTGTTGTGTCAAATAACTTTTTCTTAACAGCGATCGCAAAGCATCAGTAGTTTGCACCCTGTTTAACCCCAAAGCTATCTCAATTTCGGAGACTCGCGCCCCATCAGAGTCTTTGATATAAGTATAGATTTTCTGTTCGGTATCGGAAAGATTATTAGGTACTGATGAAGTGGTCAATTCTTCCCTAGGGGGTAAAGCGATAATCTGGTCATTTTCCAGTCCTGATAAATGGTCAAATATCTGATGAAGTCGGCTTTCTAATTCAGTAATATCTCCAATAGCGCGCGATAAGAGGATATCACGGCAAACCTCTTGAAAATCGGGGTCAATGGGAACAATAGGGATATTATGTTCTTGACATATTCTGGCTAGCATCAAACTAGGTCGCAACCCAGAGGCTTTATCGGCGTTAGTTTGTTGTCTGGCTACCGTCTGAATTTTACTAGGGGCGATCGCATGGGTAGCCTCTCGGAATTGCTGCACTAATGTTACAATAGTTTGGGCTTCTTCCGGTGTAACTGCAACTTTTTGGATGAGGATTTCCTGTTGGGTAGCCTCGTCCGGTTCCGGCATATTCATGGTAATGAGGCGATCAAGTAAAGCATCCTGGGTGCTATAAACGCCACAGTATTCTTCAGGATTAGATGTAAAAATCGCCCGAAAATGGGGGTTAACCCTAATATATTCGGAACGGCTGTTATTGGGAGGCAGCACTAATAGTTTTTCCTCTAAAGCCGATAACAGAACGTTATTGACTTCAGGGCGGGAACGGTTAAACTCATCATAAACGAGGGTAAATCCTTCGCGACAGGCGAGGGTTAAACGGGAATCAATCCAGTTTTGCTTGAGTGAGTCTTCTAATTTAACTACACTGTGGATAAAGTTATCCACCACTTTTTTACGGGTGTAACCAGTTTGATTACCAATCATATCGGAGGACTTGAGTTCATCGTCCCCAAAAATCAACATAATCGGACGATTAAGCAAATCTGCCAAATGTAGGGCGAGGGTAGTTTTTCCGGTTCCCGCTGGTCCGCGCAAATGCACAGAAAACCCTGATTGAAGATACCGCAACGCCCTAACTGTAATTCTTTCAATGGCTGGAGTGTTAACAAATCCTTTAGGAACAGCACGAAGCACAGTGGTCATATTAATGTTAGATTGTAAGCTACCAGGCTAGGGATATTTTAGTCCCGAACCCTATTTTCATTTGATCTGTTGGCATAGTAGGCTTGAACGCTCTGAACAATCCAACCTTGTTTCAGAAGTTATCGCAAAGCATCAACGGTTTGAATGCGATTTAACTGCAAATCCTCCTCAATATCAGTCAATCGTACCCTCGACTGCTGATAAATGTAATCATAAACCCGTTCATCCGGGGTTAGGGGGATGAGGAACAACAGTAGTTGGTTTAGGCTGATTAGGGGGAACTGCTGGTTTTGTTGGTTCAGCAACCACCACAGCGGTAGGTGTTGTTGATTGGGCTGCTGTGGTAGTACTAGGCGCTGATTTAACCGCCTTCGGCTTGGTTTTAGGAACCAATGTTTGACTAGCCTTCGCCTTCTGAGGCGTTGCTGGGGTCGATTTCACCCTTTCACCACCCCAAACCGACTTTTCCCGTTCCCGACGATACTCTTGTAATTGCATCCGAAACTTACCCATATCCTCAAACATGGACTGAATACCTGCTAGGCGTTCGGCTTTCGCCTCTTGGGTTTGCTGTAGCAATTTTTCAGCCATAATGGTGCGGATAATATTGAACTCTTGCAAATCCCCTTGTACCTGCTGGGCGAGTTTTCGGCGACCGGCGGCTCTTTCCTGGTCTTGTTGTTGCCACTGCTGTTGCCATTGAGCAACCGTATCTCGAAGTTCCGCCCGAAAATCCCGTAACTCCTGGGCTAATTCCTCAGCTTTTTCGGTTCGGGACTGGGCGCTCTCCTCCAGAAAGGTAGCAGTTTCTTTCTGAAGCGATCGCACAAACTCTTTTAAATCCTCAGCTAGTTGTTCTGCTTGCTGACGATGGTTATTATGAGCGTCTGCCAAAAAGGCTTGATTTTCTTGTTTTAATTGAGATACAAAAGCCTGTCGATCTTGTTTTTGAGTGATCGCCTGGCTGTATCGTTCTCGTTGCCATAAACCGATCGTCGCCCAAATCTGTTTTTGGCTTKCAGCCAAAACCTGGCGACGCTCTAGGTGGCTTTGTTGCCAATCATCCTGTAACRCCATAGTACTTAASGATATCCYCCCAGTTGGTGTTTAAGCATCGGACATCTGTGGTTTTCTGTGGTTTTCTGTAGTCTTTCCTGTCAGCCTTACTTTAGGGTCTTCCCTAGAGAATCATATAGCCCCCTGAAACTCAGGCATTGGCTTTCCGACTCAGATTCAGGCTGTAGCTAGATGGACTTAATCAGAAGACACAATCAGATGTCCGACCGCTAGTTAACTGTGAAACCCTTTATACAGAAGGAACAGCAGCTTGAGCCGTTAGACCCACAGCTTCTGCATATTTGAGGTAAGTTTCCACAGATGCAATCACAACCCTTGCTTCTACCGATAACAGTTCTATGCCCACTAAGGAAACACGAACCCAGGCATCAATTACAATCCCTTTATCTAGGATACGATCAATAACCTCAGCCAAGCTCGAAGACGAGTTTACTTTTTCAACTGCCATGAGTCAATTACCTCTTAATTTTCATGTTGACACCCCCACCGTCCAGCTAGGCTGTCATGGTAGATTGTTGCTAGTATTACTGTTGACCAGGCTACCAGGGAAGTCCTGTTATCCTCCATCATACAGAATCGAGACAGATTTAACTGTCAAGAATGTGGCAATAGCCCGAAGCTTCTGAGTATGATACAATCAATAGCGAGGCAATCATGCCATTGGTGAAGGTATCTCTCAAAGCCTCCAACATTCTGTTCAAAGAGGACTATTGTCACGTACAAATCGCCTTTTTAAAACCAAGATATACAGGCTATGTACTTCACGTCCACCACTAAACAGCTATGGGGCATCATCCTACGACAACGGTTTGGAGTCTATCAGTACTTGGGTATAATGTCAAGCATTTTGGTAATAATTATTAGGGGTCGAGAGAGAAGTCACCTTCTCCCCCTCCCCTTCAAAACCGTGCTTGAGACTTTCACCTCACACGGGTCGTAGGGTGCGTCATATCAAGTCCGGATAATCAATTATAGTGAAGTCTCGATTTGAGGCCACCAATGAAAACTCATCAAGCCTCGAATTAATTCGCGCTGTTCCCACAAACTTCGGCAGCCAGCACACAAGAGTTCCTCTAGCTGCTCAAGATTCTCAAATGAGCGATTGGCAATGGGTTCATCTACCAGAGGCCACAGTCTTTCCGCCGGTTGCAGTTCCGGGGAATGGGACGGTAGAAACATTAAATGCAGTCCTTCGGGTACTTTCAGATTCTTACTGATATGCCATCCGGCTTGGTCAACCACTAACATAATGTGTTGATTTGGACCTAATTTCAATTCGGCAGCAAACTCCTGTAACACTCGACCAAATAGAGTTGTATTGACCTAAGGGATGATCCACCAATAAGTCTCTGCCGTCTGCGGTCTGACAAAACCATATAACCATAACCACTCGCATTTCCAATTAATATGGGCCAGTGGTTGACAACCTTCCGCTATTGGAGCGTCCCATCACCGGTTTGAGTCCCAGACGGTGTTCATCTTCGCTCCACAATTGCACCTGTGCATCAGGATATCTCCGGCGAAGTCCCTCTAACTCCGTTACCAGTTTTTTTTTCCAGGCTTGCTGCTAGTCTTCGTCACTTTCGATGTGAGCCGGTCTCGGTACACGAAGCCGAAATGTCATTTGTCGCAGAATCTCCCATCCCCTTTGTCGGCTAATTTTTCGTCCAGTTACTCCTGTCAACCAGTCTGCCACCTGGCGACCGTTCCACAGTCCCCCATCCGGCGCTGTTCCTTGCCGGGCTTGCCATAACTGAGCTTGGGTCACATCATCAATTAACGGTGGATGTCCGGGATTTCCCTAGAGGCGCGCGCCCAGCCCTTTTAATCCCAATTGGTTGTATCTTTTTACCAATTCATAAATCCAGATGCGACTGTAGCCCGTAATTTCTTGGACTTCCTCCGTGGTCTTCCCCTGAGCCAACAACCAAATAATTTGCTCTTGGCGACTTTCCAAGACCTCTTGGGCTTGGTGATCAGCCCGGCCAAGTTCTTCGGTACTTAAGTGGGGAGCTATACTAATTCGTCTGGGTATGACGCAAGTTGGGCATTATTAGGGGTCGAGAATGGAGTCGCCTCCATCCCCTCCCATTCAAAACCGTACTTGAAAGTTTCCCTTCATACGGCTCGTAGGGTGCGTTATAGCACTAGTCAATACGGTTAGGACGCAGCCTTGAGAACAGAATCCATGGCATCATCGAGAGAATCAAACTGCTCACGTGCAATGGCGAATGCGGGCTTTCAACCACGACCAACATTTCTCTATCTTGTTGAGGTCTGGCGAATAAGGCTGAAGATAGAGCAAACGGCATTGAGCTGCCTCCACCAGTTCAGCCTGCCGCCCCCCTTTATGAAACGTTGCATTGTCCAATACTAGAGTCTGACCTGGCTTCAATGTTGGAATTAAGATRAACTCCAACYACAACTCAAACACTGTCTGATTACAACAACCCTCAAAGGTAAAGGGAGYTAAGAGTTGTTGATAACACCATGCGGCCATATAGCTCACCCTGCCCTGCCTCTTCCCTGATTTGAGGGTATGGAAGCGTTGTCCTTCCTGGCAGTAACCATAAGGATAATCCGAGTCTTGACTATTCATGCCAGCTTCATCGAGGTAAACCAACCCTTCCGGCTCCATATGTTGAATCTGAGCAATAAACTCCTCTCGCTGTTGCTGATCACGTTCTTGGTAGCCGTAAGTTTTTTTTNCTGGTGAAGCCAATTTTCTTCAAGGCTCTGGATATGGTGCCAGGAGAGATGTCGTCATCCCAAAGTTGAGCCATTTGAGCGGAGGTTTGRTCGCCATGCTCTTGGGCAAAAGCCTTGAATTTGTGCCAGTCGGTAATTTGGTGGTTATGACCAGGTGGGCGATTAGGTTTAGGGAGGAAGTCTCCGGTGTGTTCTTTTCTTTCCAGCCAGAGATTGATAGTGTTCCGGCTGAGATGGAAAAATTGACTGGCTTTGGTTTTGGACATACCGTATAGTTCAATTGCATTGATAACTTTTTGTCTAAGGTCGTAACTGTAGGGGGCTGGCCTTTTGGGTCTTCTGTAGATATCCTTGCCATTATACGTCCTAAATGTTATGTTTTGTGCTATATCTCCACCTCACACCAGTCCTCTCGCTGTACAAGGCGTTGGAGCGTACTGTGGCAGATGCTCATCCCGGTCAGTATCGTGATATCCTCTTCGGCTCGTTGGTAAGCGTTATTAGCACTAACGAGCAAGC
>NZ_PKGG01000229.1:0-8134 GCF_046480465.1 Arthrospira sp. PCC 8006 | reverse complement strand
GGAGGGGTTTAGTAGCTTGAGAAATCAACTGTAAAGCCTGATTAATTTGTCGAGGATTTCCCCGCACCGTGGGACGATATCCCACCCGTCGCACTGACCCTGGCTCTACCGGAATATAATCAATTTGAGCATTACCCACATCTTTGGGAATGTCAATTAACACAGGTCCCGGTCTGCCACTACTGGCTAGGTGAAATGCCTCAGCCACAATTCTCGGTAATTCCGAAGGTTCGCGGACTAGATAGGAATGTTTAACAATGGGTAGGGTAATCCCAAAAATATCAATTTCCTGAAAAGCATCTGTCCCCAAGGCGCTGCGAGGTACTTGTCCAGTAATGGCTACCACCGGGACAGAATCCAGATAAGCCGTGGCTAGACCTGTAACTAAATTAGTGGCTCCCGGTCCAGAGGTGGCTAGACATACCCCCACCTTTCCGGTACTCCGGGCATATCCATCGGCAGCGTGAGCCGCTCCTTGTTCGTGGCGCACCAGATAATGTTTGATTTCCCCGGCTTGTTCGGCTCTATATATCTCGTCGTAAATGGGTAAATTTGAACCTCCTGGATAGCCAAAAATATGCTGCACACCGTGGCGGCGCAGGCTATCAATCAGGGCAAAGGCTCCTGTTACTCTTTTTACGGCTTGTTTTTGGTCCTGCATAACATTCTCCATCTCTGATGCCTAGGATAAATTATGGTTGGGATTACCTGAGCAATTGTCATCAATTTTTTATATTTGTGACAATTTATGCTTAATACTCTTGCCATTATTGCCATTTTATGCTATGGCAATAATCGCATCCCTAGGGGATTATCACTGTCTATTTTACAGTGAGGATTCGGCTAATATAACTGAATTGGATGGGGTTTGCTGTTGCAACATTAAGCCATATTCTAAACCTTCTACGACGGCTTGATAGGATGCGTCTAGGATATTAGTAGAGACTCCTACGGTAGTCCAACGCTGATGACCATTGCTAGATTCTACCAATACACGAGTTTTGGCAGAAGTTCCCGCTTTACCATCCAAAATCCGCACTTTATAATCGCGCAGTTGAAATTCGGCTATTTCTGGGTAGAAATTTTGCAGGGCTTTCCGCAAGGCTGCATCTAAGGCCGAGACAGGTCCGTTACCTTCGGCTACTTCTAAAAGTTCGCGATCGCTTACAATTACCTTCACCGTAGCTAGGGAGTTACAGGTAGCCAGACTCGACTTGTCACAATGCACTTGAAAACCGCGAATTTCAAACCACTGTTTCCGAGTCCCCAAAGCTGACCGCATCAATAACTCAAAACTCGCCTCCGCCGCCTCAAATTGATAACCCTGATTTTCCAATTCTTTCAACTGTTGCAAAAGTTGCCGACTGGTTGGATTATCCCGTTCTAAGTTAATACCATAGTTTCGCGCTTTCGCCAAAACATTACTTAATCCCGACTGGTCAGAAATCACGATTCGCCGTTTATTTCCCACCTCTTCCGGGGCGATATGTTCGTAGGTTAACGGGTTGCGTTCCACTGCGGAAACATGAATCCCCCCCTTATGGGCAAAAGCCGATAAGCCCACAAACGGGGCATGGTCATCTGGGGCTAGATTAACCACCTCACTAATAAATCTACTAGACTCCGACAGTTTACTTAAATGTTCATTGGCGATGCAAGAATAGCCTAATTTTAACTGTAAATTAGGTATCAAAGTACACAAATCGGCATTGCCGCACCGTTCCCCATAACCGTTAATGGTCCCTTGAATCATGGTAGCACCTTCCATGACTGCTGCTAAAGCATTAGCAACGGCGGTTCCTGAGTCGTTGTGGGTGTGAATGCCTACCTGTACGGAGGTTTCACCCCAATTGGCTAGGGCTGTAACTACGGTTTTGGCGATCGCAGTTACCTCGTGGGGCAGTGTACCACCATTAGTATCACATAGCACTAACCACTCAGCCCCCCCTGCTACAGCCGCTTTTAGCGTTTCTAGGGCATATTCTGGGTTGTTTTTATAGCCATCAAACCAATGTTCAGCATCATAAATTACCCGCCTCCCTTGGCTGCGGAAAAACTCGATTGTATCCTGGATCATTGCCAGGTTTTCCTCTAGGCTGGTTTTCAGGCTTTCGGTAACATGGAGATCCCAAGATTTGCCAAAGGTGGTAATCCATAGGGTTCCGGCTGATAAAATCGGTTTGAGGCTAGGATCTTCTGCTGCGGTGGTATGGGGGCGACGGGTCGAACAAMAAGCCACTATTTCCGCTTGGCTGAGGGGTTCTTCCGTCAGTCGCCAAAATAATTGCACATCTTTCGGGTTAGCGCCGGGCCAACCCCCTTCAATAAACGGAATACCTAGTTGGTCTAGTTTCCGCGCTATCTGGAGTTTATCTTCTAGGGAGAGAGAGAGTCCTTCGCGCTGGGCTCCGTCTCGTAGGGTTGTATCATAAATCCAAAGTTGCTTACTCATAGTGGTCTATCTTTGGTAATTAGTGCCGTTTTCAACCATGCGGTGGTATTTCATGCGATCGCTCTTTCCCCCCGCTCTCTAGTATGTCCCCAATTTACCCCATTGGTCTAATATCTAATCTTATTTTCACATTTGATGATCACCCCGTCAGTCCCTGGACTGTCCCCCTCCTCCTCGTAACCAATAACCTTTCCGTAGGGTGCGTCAGAAACCGACTCTCTCAATTCTCACCGGACAATTATCTCCTGACGCACCACTTATTAATATAATTTGAGTTAATATAAATTAATTTCTACAGTGTTGCCACCATCAGCAAAACCCACCACAGTTCAACTCTCAATTGTCGCTCCCTGCTACAACGAAGAACCTAACCTCGATTACTTATTATCTAGGTTGCTGGCTGTGATTCAACCTTTGCATATTACCTATGAAATTATCTGTGTTAATGATGGCAGTCAGGATGATACCTTAGCCAAACTTATTAAACACCACCATTTCAATAATAACATTAAAGTGATTAACTTGTCAAGGAATTTCGGCAAAGAAATTGCTTTGACGGCGGGTTTAGATCATGCTAGAGGTGCAGCAGTCATTCCTATTGATGCTGACCTACAGGACCCACCGGAATTAATTGTAGAAATGCTGGAAAAGTGGCGAGAAGGTTATGATGTAGTTTACGCGAAAAGGCGATCGCGACATGGAGAAACCTGGCTGAAACAGATAACCGCCAATGGTTTTTATCGGCTTCTGCAAAAGATGACTCCGGTTCACATTCCCCAAGACACTGGAGATTTTCGATTGATGGATCGTCAGGTAGTGGAAGCCTTAAAAAAACTCCCCGAAACTCATCGATTTATGAAGGGTTTATTTGCGTGGGTAGGGTTCAAACAAACCGCCCTAGAATATGACCGCTTACCGAGATATAAAGGTCGGACAAAATGGAACTATTGGCAATTGTGGAATTTGGCGATCGAAGGGATTACCTCTTTTAGCGCCCTCCCCCTCAAAGTTTGGAGTTATATGGGATTATTGATATCATTTGGGGCTTTTATTTACGCCCTATTTTTAATAGTAAGAACTTTGATTTTTGGCATTGATGTTCCCGGTTACGCATCCTTAATGGTAGCCATTCTATTTATGGGAGGAGTTCAACTTATTAGTTTAGGTGTAATTGGTGAATACTTAGGCAGAATTTATGCGGAAGTTAAAAGAAGACCTCTCTATTTGATTCGAGATACCTATGGCATTGTTGATAATGAATAAAAAAAGCTGCCCATAAACTAAGGCATTTTCCTGGTGCGTCACATCATCAAGTTTGGTGTTTTTTATGAAGATGATCACTCTGTGACGCACCCTACAAGGATTATAGTTTCCTGGTGCGTCACATCATCAAGTTTGGCGTTTTTTATGAAGATGATCACTCTGTGACGCACCCTACAAGGATTATAGTTTCCTGGTGCGTCACATCATCAAGTTTGGCGTTTTTTATGAAGATGATCACTCTGTGACGCACCCTACAAGGATTATACCCATGTCAGGTTAATTATTCCTAGTTCAAGTTTCCTGGTGCGTCACATCATCAAGTTTGGCGTTTTTTATGAAGATGATCACTCTGTGACGCACCCTACAAGGATTATAGCCATGTCAGGTTAATTATTCCTAGCTCAAGCACAAAAAAAGCTGCCCATAAACCAAGGCAGCTTGTGCATTACTTGAGGTTATAATGGATTCTTACTAATTTAATCATCTAACATGGTCGGAAGTGCGACATCCTACGATCGCATAACCTGATCGGGTGATATTCAATAACTAACTGATCCTAACAGCCACTTATTTCTCGCCCAACGATCCAAACGCTTACGCAGTGACAAATCAGCCGTTTTAGTTATGGGTAATCCTAACTGCTGCTGAAACTTACCCACATATTCCTCAGTCCGATGATCATAAATCTCGCTGTAAGCAATGAGAGGACGGGGTTGGAATATTAAGTTTAAATTGTGCTGAAGATTCCGAACAATTTTCGCTAAGATTTCCTGGGTTTCTGGGTTAGCTGTCCCGGTTTGAGGTATATCATAATCTCGCTGAAATGACGAAATATTAGCATATCCTAAGCCTTTAATTGTCTCGGCAAAATCTTTAGGTAAATAAATAGGCTTAACTGGATCTGGTTGGGGTCGATTTTCCCACCAATAGGCTGTATCCTCTAATTTATCGCGGACATAGGTATCAGCCACCCCAGTTACGGGTAAATCATACCTTTTCTGAAAATCCTTAACGGCGGCGGTAGTTTTCGGACCATAAAACTGATTTCCCGGTAAGGGAGGATTCGGCCGTACTACAATATTAAGATGATTATGCAGACTGCTGACAATGGCAGCCATCTCGGCTTGGGTCTTGTCTCCGACAATACCATCAACAACCAAATTGCGATCGTGTTGGAAGGCGCGAATGCCTTGTTGAGCGATCGCATCTGTGGGAGAATCATTATTCACTGGGACACCATAGCCCAAGCCATAAAGAACAAAACGTAGTTCTCGGTTCGTATAGTTACGCCAATCTACCATTGGTCTAGCCTCACGGTTTGTATAATATGATTCAGTTTAAACCCTCAGCAATACAGGCGATCGCGATCGGGTGACTGAAACCCTGGAAGTCTTCTGCAAACTTCCACCGACCGCCCCCGGAATATTTCTGCCTTTTTGTTGCTATACTGCTACCCAAATTACCATGAAAGCACTATTTCCCTTCACCGCCAGCCTCATTCTCGCAGTGGGAATGACCGCCGTTGCTATATTATCCGTCCAAAATGCCACCCCGGTTTCCCTACAGTTTATGATATTCGAGTCAATTAACATACCTGTAGGGGTAGTTTTGGCCTTCAGCTTGGCGATCGGCTTAATTACTGGTGCGATCGGTATATTTATCTACCATCAAAGGTAAACTCTCCAAATTTCCCAATTGTCATATTTAGGTCATCTTTCTTTAATAAGGTATATTTCAACCCCCAAGAAAGAAACAACTGAGATGGCTTTTAGCGAGTTATTCCCCCTTGATCACAACTTTATTCCTGGTGCGATGGTTTCTGGGACCGTCGGTAGTTTAATTGATAACGGCGATGACTTTCTATTCTATCCTATCAACGGTTCAGAAGTCATTGTTGATGTCTCCCCTCTCCCCGCATGGCAACTTGGTTTAATGCCTGGAGAAATCATCACTCTCCAAGTAGGAGAATGGAATGGTCGCGAAATCGACACTAACAATATTATCCGTCCTGATGGGTCTACGGTGTTAGGTTTATCTAACATTCCCCCCATGACTATACCACCTAATATAGACCCTTTAACAGGTGTCGGATTAACTACTTTCTCAGGTACAGTAATTAGCCAAACTGAACCGGATAGCTTTTTCTTCCAAAGTGATATCGGACCGATTTTGGTAGATGCTATTCCCCAAGGTGAAGGAATAGTTACTGTCATTCCGGGAGAAATATTAACCATTGTTGGAAATTTTGATGACTATGATTTTGATGCTTACAGTTTGACCCGTCTGGACGGTTCGCAGGTTCTACCTAACCAGCCACCAATTATGGGTTTTACACCCCCTTCAATTCCTCCGATAAATCCAGAATTTCTGACTCTCTCAGGTACAGTAATTAGCCAAACTGAACCGGATAGCTTTTTCTTCCAAAGTGATATCGGACCGATTTTGGTAGATGCTATTCCCCAAGGTGAAGGAATGATCACTGTCATTCCGGGAGAAATATTAACCATTGTTGGAAATTTTGATGACTATGATTTTGATGCTTACAGTTTGACCCGTCTGGACGGTTCGCAGGTTCTACCTAACCAGCCACCAATGATGGGTTTTACACCCCCTTCAATTCCTCCGATAAATCCAGWATTTCTKACTCTCTCAGGTACAGTAATTAGCCAAACTGAACCGGATAGCTTTTTCTTCCAAAGTGATATCGGACCGATTTTGGTAGATGCTATTCCCCAAGGTGAAGGAATGGTCACTGTCATTCCGGGAGAAATATTAACCATTGTTGGAAATTTTGATGACTATGATTTTGATGCTTACAGTTTGACCCGTCTGGACGGTTCGCCGGTTCTACCTAACCAGCCACCAATGATGGGTTTTACACCCCCTTCAATTCCTCCGATAAATCCAGTATTATCCAATCGTATTCAGATGGAAATTACTGATATTAATAATCCCGAATTTGCGCCAATTAATAACATTCCTAACCCTCCCTTAAATCCGGGTAATAGGACATCCCCAACAGTAGGCGATCGCGATTATAATTATGATCAGCCTGATTTTGACTATGACCACGGTAGATCTCGTCGTTTTAACTAATAGTTTCAGCCACTATCATCTATAAACTAATCCCGGCTTTTCATTTAACAAAAAAAACATTGATTTAGGAGATACTTCGATGAAACCTTCCTGGAAAATTGCGACCCTGTTATCCTTCGCTGCTATTATCGGTTTTGCGGAAGCTGGTCAAGCCGCCATAAATCCCCCATCACTAACCCCCGTAAATCGCATTCAGATCGACATTGAAGACCTACCCAATATCCTACCTRGGGAKGATGCTAATTTACTAGCAAATCGTTTTAATAATAGCGATCGCGATTATAATTATGACAATGATCGAGGTCGGAATTCCCGCCGAGTTAACCGTCCTAATGCTGGTCGTTTTAATGGTCAAACTCCCCGCCGAGTTAACCGTCCTAATGCTGGTCGTCGTCAAAGATAGTCACCACTTGATAAACATTGATAAATTTGTCAATTTAGGCTATACTTAGGGTAATCATAAATTACCATCTCAATACTCAAATTTAACTCTTTAGGAGATGCTTCGATGAAACCTTCCTGGAAAATTGCGACCCTGTTATCCTTCGCTGCTATTATCGGTTTTGCGGAAGCTGGTCAAGCCGCCATAAATCCCCCATCACTAACCCCCGTAAATCGCATTCAGATCGACATTGAAGACCTACCCAATATCTTACCTAGGGATGATGCTAATTTACTGGCTGATTCTGATAGAGATAATGATGTCGATTATGATTATGATTATGATAATGATAGGGGTAGTGCTTCCCGTAACCGTCGTAGCAGATGGTCTTAACTAAATGATTAGTCTTGAAATGCTGTGAATTTAGGCTATACTTAGGGGGGTTAATCGTCCCCCTAATGGTTATTAAAATTTCGTTTTCTATCTATCAATGCAGACCTTAACCGAATTATTGCACCCTTTACCAATTAGCGAATTTTTCGATAAATATTGGGCTGAAAAAGCTGTGCTAATTCCTGGTGATAATCATCAAAAATTTGCCAATTTGTTTTCGTGGCAAAAACTCAATAATTTACTCAACTATTATCCCTTAAAACACCCAGAAATCAGATTAGCTAAAGCTGGGGAAACTTTGCCAGAAATTACCAACAATGAACAGATAATTAAACAATGTCAGGAAGGCGCTACTCTTATTATCGATCGACTTCATGAAAAAATAGAAGCGATCGCCAAAATGGTAGCCTTATTACGCATAGAAATCGGACATCGTAGCCAAGTCAATAGTTATTGTTCATTTCCCGGACATCAAGGCTTTGCTTGTCATTACGACTCCCACGAAGTTTTCATCCTGCAAATTTCCGGTAGAAAACACTGGCGAGTTT
>NZ_PKGG01000050.1:0-29329 GCF_046480465.1 Arthrospira sp. PCC 8006 | reverse complement strand
GCCTTATATCTTAATCCCCCCAACCAGGCTGAAATTCAAACCCATCTACAGGAAGTCCAGGACAAACAGCGCCACCGGACGGTTAGACGAAGCGATCGCTCATTTTAAACAGTCCATCACCATTGACCCAGAATTTGAAGAGGGTTATGATGCTCTCAGGCAGGCGATCGCAAAAAAAAAAGGTAGCCTCTAAAACCGATCCGATTTCTCATTATCGGCATTTACTCCAAGCCAGTCCCAACAACCCTGATCTACATCAGGAGTTGGGACAGCTTTTGCATAGCCAGGGTCAAACCCAATTAGCGATCGCCCATTATCAAAAAGCCATAGACCTTCAGCCAGGACCCGTTCACCTGTGGTTTTATCGCAATTTGGGAGAAGCCATGTTAACTACTGATCAACATTTTAGGCTACCTTAGCCAGAGTTTCCCATGCAGCCAACCTACACCACCCATAGTCATTGGATGCAACAGGCCTTAAAACTAGGCGCAGCAGCCGGAGAAGCCGGAGAAGTCCCCGTTGGTGCCCTCATTGTCAATCAACAGGGAAAACTCATTGCCCAGGGAGAAAATCGCCGAGAACGCGATCCGGACCCCACCGCCCATGCTGAAATTATAGCATTGCGCCAAGCCAGTCAGGTATTAGGAGATTGGCATTTAAACACCTGCACCCTATATGTCACCCTAGAACCCTGTCCCATGTGTGCAGGAGCCATTCTCCAAGCTAGGATAGGTTTATTGGTCTATGGTGTCGATGACCCCAAAACTGGCAGCATTCGCACCGTTTGCAATCTTCCAGACAGTCCCGCCTCCTATCATCGTCTCCCTGTCCTTGGGGGTATTCTCGAATCATCCTGTCGCCAACAACTGCAATCCTGGTTTGCTCAACATCGCGCTAATATGTAACCATTGAGACAATCTAATAACTGTCATCCTCTCCCATGACAGCAGGGGGTTAGAGGATTTACCTTAGACTTATAGAGTTTAGAAATCACAAATCATGATCATGGTAACAGTTGAATCGATTAAACCCTTGTCTAATTCACCTCCATCTACCCAGACTAAATCCTCTGATGTCGCACATTGGTTAACTTCTATCGTTTATCCCCTGGGACGCTATGGGGTTCTTCCCTTCTATTTTAAAAAAATTACCGTCACCGGACAGGAGAATTTACCCAAAGACAGTCCCCTAATTTTAGCACCCACCCATAGATCCCGTTGGGATGCTTTTATTGTACCATTTGCAGCAGGTCCTTATGTCACCGGACGAGATTGCCGGTTTATGGTAACTGCTGATGAAATGAAAGGACTGCAAGGGTGGTTTATTCGCCAAATTGGAGGGTTTGCGGTTAATCAAAAACATCCGGCGATCGCCAGTCTTCGATATGGCGTTGATTTACTACGTCAGGGAGAAATGTTAGTCATTTTTCCAGAAGCTGGCATTTTTAGGGATAATCAAATTCACCCCCTCAAAGCCGGATTAGGTCGTTTGGCAATTCAGGCTGAATCACACTATCCTAATTTAGGAGTTAAGATTGTGCCTATATCTATCCATTACAGTCCCAATATTCCCCATTGGCGGTCTGAGGTTAACGTCACAATTGGGAAACCCCTAGAAGTCAAAGAATATGCCACCGGTTCAGCCAAAAAAGAATCTATCAGGTTGATGTCAGACTTAAATCAGGGTTTAATCGATATTGATAGTTTCTAGTATATATGAATAATTTACCTCAATTTAACTCCGGTCAAATTGTAGCTATTGATGCTCAAAATACCTCTGTTTATGCCGAAGTGATTCAAGTGGTTATGGTGCGCCGAGTCTGTTGGGTGCGTCCCTTAATCCTCGTCGAATTTACCACAGAAAATCAGCCCATTTGCTATCATTTGCGAGACAGTGCTGATTTGATTTGGCCCTTGGAGTTATTTAGGGTAGCTTTGGATACAGAAGTAATACCTTTTTTAGTCGCATTAAATCCCCCAGAACAAAAGCCGGAAATGTTACCCAGAAACCATCAACTTTTTCGAGAGTTTATTTCCCAAATTTGGCTCAATCATTCCCAGGTTTTTCGGGAAGTTAGATAAAGATTCCCTTTTCTCTTGACAAATCCTAGGAATTGACTTATACTTATATCATGGGAGAATGTGGCGGCATATATATGGCTTTCCTTGAAGGAACCGAAGACCTCCACCACCAGATTAATCTAGTAGTTGTATATTTAACTCCTCCAACGTCTCCGAATTTTCATCAATAGTAATAGTATTAGGTAAAAGTTGCCGAAACGTTGGTTAAGATGCCAATTTAGAGTTTCATCTGTATCAACACTGACACGGATATTAGTAGAAAAATTGCGCCTACCCCAAAAATATTGCAGACCCAAACTCGAAGACCTATCTAAATCCCCACTCCCCAATAATGTCAATCCCCGCAAAAGTCTCCAGTTGAGACTATACCAAGTTCTCTCAAAATCACTATTAAAAGTTGCATAAAATTGTCGAGAGTCCCAAACTATATCAGTAGTAATATTAACATCATCCCCCAGAAAGCCAGAAACCCCAACCCGCAAAGGTGTTCCTTTCGGTTGATAAAAAACTTCCGCCAAACCACGGGTAGATGAATCATAAATCCCACCTAAACCCACGGTTAAATCTTCGGTTATTCCCCAACGTTGAGAAACTCCGGCATTAAATTCGGTAAATTCTCCCCAGAAGTCATCACCTCGATTAAAACGACGCTGTAACCCTCCAGAAATTACCAATGCTGACGCGCCTTGAGGTAATTGTTCTGGTAGAATGGTAAACCTAGCTTCTTCTATTTTGGGTTCACTAATGAGAGAGCCGCCAGGGTAAAGTAAAACATAGTAATTTCTGCCAACCTGTCTACCTACAGGAACATTATTAAAACGGTAAAAGCCAGAATTATCGACAAACTGTTCTGCTATGACCTCCCCACGATAACGACTCGAAACCAGTTGTGCTAAAGTTCCTGGTTCAGCATTACCTGTTACTGTGGCGGTAACTTGTTCGGGTTGCAAACGTTGACTAGGGTTGGCGGCACCACTACCCAATAATGAACTAGGGGAATATCCCCGCCTTTGAATGGTGGTAAATCCCCAAAAGTCACCTGTAGTCCTTTGGTCTCGCCAAAATCTCCGTTGAGAACCTAAAAAATAATCGCTATATTCAGTTTGGCGGATGATTTGAAATTCGGATAATCGCCAGGTTTCGCTGTCGGTTATGTCTCCCTGATTAAGCGTGAGAAACCAACTACTATCTAAAACTGTTCCGACGGCGGATAGGCGACCTGTGTTGTTCAGGTCAACACCTTGGTTTTTGGTAAGATTAACCCGCTGTTATATTATACCAGTGTTAAAGTTGGGGGGGGAAATTTCTGGCAATCCTTCTAAAATTACTGGCGGTCTTTCCCGGCTGCTTCTTCTCCCCCTTCTGACTTCGGGGACCTCAAAAATAATTGCATATTCCCGAAAACTAAATTCTGATTTGATATCAAATAAGTCTTGAATATCTTGCACGGAAAGGACTAACCCTAATTCGGGGTCGTTGCGAATTTCATCGAGGTTAAGGCGGACAATTTTAAAGGGCGATCGCAATTCGACTTCATTATCTGATATAACTGTAGATGTAAACTTTATGACCTGCAAAACTTCACCATAAGGAATTAGCCAATTCCCAAAATTTATCACCTCATTATCCGTTACTGACCCGCGCACAAATACCCCAGTTTTAAAATTGCGCCTACCAGCATTTAAGCCAATCATAAAAATCGTGAATTCCGGTGATTCTGGGGTGATTTCCTCTGTGATGTCTGGGACAAGCAGATTGTATCCACAAATTTTCAACAGCCATCAGGGTAAACAACTGCCCCAAAATAAACACTTATAAATATTTGGCATAACTCAGTGTTAAAACTGCCTTAATTGCCGTCAAATTATGGCAGTATTTTACTGATAATATACTCCATTCATCACCATGTTAAGGAACGGCTAATGTTACGCTGAATGGGATTTTGTTATTCCGGTTTACTCCCCAAGCCAAATTCCCATAAAGTTTATAATCTCCCGGTTCAAGGGGTTGATTAGAATTGATATTAACCAAACGTTCTTTTTCCGCAATCACCGTAGTATCTACACCACGACCACTCTGGATTTCCTGATTTCCTTGAGAAATTACCCATTCTGGTTGCACAATCACACTGGCTTGTCCACTATTACGAACCAATAAATGTAAACGATTCGATTCGGGATTATAGCGAACATTAACAATATCTAAATCGTGATAAATATCTCCCTTGCGAACATAGACTGCTACCCCAATTTGGGGAACAATAGTCGTCCTTAATACAAAATTTCTGGTTTCATCTGTTTGTTCCTCAATGATGGCTTCTAAATTTTCGGTAATTAGCATTGCTCGATATTCTCCGTCGGGTCAACTCGGTCGCATATCAAGCAGATGTTGCATTGTGCAGTAAAAAACTGATTAATTTATTTACTGGCAAGGGTTTCAGCTTTTTTTAAATCAAACGCCCTTTTTACGGTTGCACTTGACCATCTGGGAAAACTCGGATGTTAACTGGGTTAAAGAAAAGAAGGCAGATTAGACGATCGCCCGCCTAGAACATTCTCTATTGATGGGATGTGTGGCAAAATCAGGGTCAGAATTAGGGATGTTGGGGATTCTGAATCAAAAAGCCCGTCTTAGTTGACTTCCCCGCAACCGAGACTCCCGTAACAGAACAACATCACAGGGATGATGCCTTTTTTAAGCCTTCCCAAACTATCCCTAGTGTTAGGGGTAGTTTAGGAGTGCTTTTGACTAGACCCTGAAGCAAGCTAACAATGTTATTGAAAGCTCTAACGATTGGCGATATGGCGATGTTTATATCGCATCTGAAACTAAGATATCATACTTTTTCTCATTTTTATATCCGATTTGTGCAACTTTTTCAGGGTTGAGGGGTATTCTCCAAAATAACGATGGAATTGTTCGGAAAATCGGCCCATGTGGGAGAAGCCGTAGGCGGTGGCGATCGCATAAATGGTGCTGGGGTTTGCACTACGTCCGCAAAGTTCTTCCCGGACGGCGTTTAGTTTGCGGGCGCGAATATATTGCTGTACCCCTACCCCGGTAATTTCCTTGAAGGCGTATTGTAGGGATCTCAGGGAGATGCCAAGCTGTTGACATAACTCCTCATTGGTAAGGTTTTGGCGTAAATTATTGTCGATGATCGCCTGTACTGTTTCAAAGATCCAATACCGTCGAGAGGGTTTGAAAATTTGGCGATCGCCACGCTGTTCAAAGGTATAGTCTAATAATTCCCGAAACTGACACAAAAATTTTTCTCGCAACAGTGCCGCTTCCTGGGGAGTCAAAAGACCTCGACGATACAGACATTCAGCCCTAGGAAACCACTGCTGCATAAATCTGGTGAAGTTGGCAAACCTAATGGGGTGGACGGTCAAAACTGCTTGATTGGGGTCCTGGCTATTTTCCCAAAATTTCTCTGGTAGTAAATCCAGGTTGGCGAGGAGTTCATCATTGAAACAAATATATACACCATGCCAACCCGGAGGTAAACTTGATGTGTATTCGATTTGGCTGCGATGAACGGCGATCGCATTACCAATGGGGTCTGTATAGCCCATCCAAGACAATAGGGGATGATGGGGATACAAGCCCAGGGAAAAATGGGTTTCTCCTTCGGGAATTACATGGTGATCGCTAAACAGATTTTCTGTGAAGAAATGCGCTATTTCTATCCCCGGAAAAGCTACTTCTCGATGTTCGAGCCTAAATACTCCTTCTCCTAAATGGAACCCTTCTATCCAGGCGGGTAACACTTCACTCTGGGAGTCTACCGCCAAGGCTCGGCGAGCCTTGTACTCGGCACACATGGGCTTATACAAGTCTATACGGTTGACCATAATCAGTTTCAATATATCAGGATTAGCTGCAACAACCAAGAATAATAATTGATGATACAACTGTTAAATTTGCCTTCATACTACCAAAATTTATCCCCGATAATTCCATCTTTTATCTTGACAAACTCCCCTACATTGACATATAATAATAACATGGAAAAATGTGCGGGCATATATATCAGTTTTTTAGTTATCCTTGATATATTCGGGCATCTTCCATCCTCCTGCAAGTATCTGTAATTTACGCAGTTTCTGAGACTAATTCCAGCACCACATTTAGGACGACTCAGGAGTGGATATATTTACTATTTCCACAAGTCACCAATCTATCTTTCCTAGTCGATATCTGGGATGGGGTTCTGCTGTTAATTCCCACGATAAGATGAATCACCCCCCTTTCTGGAGAGGGAGAGATGGTTGGGGTTAGAGGAATCTAAAATGGCGGCAGTTTTACTGATAACGTATTCCCGCATTTCCCATTCTGTCTATGGCTTCTTGAATGCGGCTTTCTTTATTGGTTAAAGCAATTCGGATAAAACCCTCTCCCGCCGCGCCATAACCGTTACCAGGGGGGACAATCACCCCACATTTCTCTAAGAGTAATTTGGCAAAATCTGTGGAAGTGTAATTGCTGGGAACAGGTACCCAAATATATAATGTGGCTTTGGGTGGTTCAATTTTCCAACCCAGAGAACGCAATCCTGAAATGACTAAATCGCGGCGATGTTGATAGATATCATTCAGCTTTTGACGGTCTGATTCTGGGGTTAAATAGGCGGCGATCGCCGCTTTTTGAATAGCCTTAAACACACCGGAATCTACATTGGTTTTAACTTGGCTTAATCCCTTAATCCCGATTTCATTACCTACCACAAACCCAATGCGCCACCCGGTCATATTATAGGATTTAGACAGGCTATGAAACTCAATAGCAATATCTTTCGCACCGGGAACCTCTAAGACACTTGGCGCTCGATAACCTTCATAACACACCTCAGAATAGGCGTGATCATGACATAGTAGAATGTCGAACTTTTGACAAAAATCTACCATGGTGCTAAAATCTTCTAAGGTGGCGATCGCACCTGTGGGATTATTGGGGTAGTTTACCCAAAATAATTTAGCCCGTCTAGCTATCTCCTCTGGAATTGCCTGTAAATCTGGTAAAAAGCCATTTTCCGGCTTCAGGGGAACGTAGTAAGGCTCTCCCCCAGCGAATAGGGTGGAAGTGCGATACACTGGATAACCCGGATCGGGGATTAAGACAATATCCCCCCCCTCCACAAAGGCTAAGGCTGTGTTGTGGATAGCTTCCTTAGAACCCACAGAGGAGATAATCTCGGTTTCTGGGTTTAAGCCAGTGACACCAAAGCGACGAGACATCCAAGCGATCGCCGCCTCCCGGTATTCTATCATACCCCGATAGGGTGGATAATTGTGGTTGGAGGGGTCTTCGATCGCCTCGTGCATAGCCACCCTGATATGATCCAAGGTAGGCTGGTCAGGATCACCCACTCCAATATTTATTATATCTACCCCTTGAGCCACCAGTTCTATACGTCTCCGGTCAATTTCAGCAAACAGGTAGGGGGGGATTTTTTCTAAACGTTTAGCAAACTGCATTATCACTCACTGGGGTTGGTTCATTAGATATAAGCCAGAGAATTATACCAGAAAAATCTTACAACCTACCCATGAACAGCAGCAAATGAACGGCGATGCAAACCCAGTTATCGCCTTAATTACAGGCTTGTCGGTTAAATTCTTGCCAAAAGAAAATCGGCAGTAACAACAACTCTAAATTAAATCCTACACAATGGGACAGTTTCGGGTTCAAGGGGAACCAGCTTGATTAACTGTGTTAAGTTCCGAACCTAGGGACTAGGTATTAAGCGAATACGTCCGGCATCCATTTCGTCCATCAGTAATTCTAACGCTTCATAATCCACATCGGAAATATAACCCAGTCGAGTCAGTTCATAGTTAATCCCGTTTTCAATTTCCGGGGTCAGGCATCTAAAGTAAAGTGCTTTAGATACCAGTTTTCGAATTCCATTAGTGGCTGACATGAGTAGTCAAGTAACTCAACTTATGTTAATTCTCCAACCAATAAACAGTCTGGCTGGTGATCTGCATCTCCATAAATATGTGATCTAAATCACGCAGTCTGGCTATTGGGGGTTGGTGATAGCAGAAATTAAGATGCTGCTATATTATGAGACAATCAAACAGTTTTTATCTGTGTTGTTTTATACACTTCTTATCATCTCATGACAAGTTCAGTGCCTATCAATAAGTTAACAAAAACTTAATCTTTGTGCCACCGATAATATCATATCTGCCCATAAAATCTAGCCCGATACCGGAAACATAGACAATATCCACCCTATTTTGATTGACAAAATCACCATATCTATCAACTAATTATCAGCCCCAAATCTCCGCAAATATGAAGCCACCAAGTCCTGTAGTGAATCAGGATAAATTTAATCTGTCAGAATTGCACCCATCATGTATAATGGTGGTATATGCGTCATTTCTGAGCCGAACATCATCAAAACATATCCGTAAAGATTGCCGATTTAAGAATCAGAAGAGGTAGAAAGTGGCAGTTCCAGTCAAAGAATTAATCACACCAGAAATCAACCAGCCAGCGAGATATTTAGGTAATGAATTAGGGGCGAAACACAAACCCTGGGAATCAGCGGCTGTGCGCTGGTCTCTCACGTATCCAGAAATCTATGAGGTAGGAGCCTCGAACCTAGGACACATAATCCTCTATAATATCATCAATGCCCAGCCGAGACAATTATGCGATCGCGCCTATTTACCGGCCGCCGATCTTAGCGCCAAACTGCGAGACACCCAAACCCCCCTATTTGCGGTAGAGTCCCGCCGTTCTCTGACGGAATTTGACATTCTCGGGTTTAGTCTCAGCTATGAACTAGGGGCCACGAATATCCTAGAAATGCTAGATCTTGCCCACATTCCCCTAACCTGGAAACAAAGGCAGGAGCCAAATGGACAAACCCCCCTAGGAGAACTTCCCCTAATCTTTGCCGGTGGCCAAACCGCCACATCCAACCCGGAACCCTACGCGGACTTCTTCGATTTTATCGCTTTAGGGGACGGAGAGGAACTCCTCCCAGAAATAGGTTTAGTGATAGAAGAAGGGAAAGCAGCCGGGTTAACCCGGGAACAGCTACTCTTAGACCTAGCCCAAGTGCCAGGGGTATACGTTCCCCAATTCTATGATATGGCGGCGGATGGGTCAATCCATCCTAACCATCCCGACGTACCTGCAACCATTATCCGCCGGGTAGCGACTCCGATGCCTGCCTATTCGATTACAATGGTTCCATTCGTGGAAACAGTTCACGATCGCCTAGCCATAGAAGTGAGACGAGGTTGCACCCGTGGCTGTCGTTTCTGTCAACCGGGAATGTTAACCCGTCCGGCTAGAGACGTAGAACCCGAAGCGGTGGTAGAGGCGATCGCCAAAGGGATGAAAGCAACGGGATATAATGAATTTTCCCTATTATCCCTAAGCTGTTCAGACTACCTATCATTACCCGCAGTAGGAATGGAAATCAAAAACCGCCTGCGTGACAGCAATATATCCCTATCCCTACCCAGTCAACGAGTCGATCGCTTTGACGAAAACATTGCCAACATTATCGGCGGAACCCGCACCAGTAGCCTGACCTTTGCACCCGAAGCGGGGACCCAAAGAATGCGGGATGTCATCAATAAAGGACTAACCAATGAGGAGTTATTGCGAGGAGTCCAAACCGCCTACGAGCAAGGTTGGGATAAAATCAAACTATACTTTATGATCGGCCTACCGGGAGAAACGGATGCTGATGTCCTAGGTATCGCGGAAACCGTCCGCTGGTTGCAGCGTCAATGTCAGGGACACCGCCGCCGCCCCCTAAGCATTAACCTGACCATTTCTAATTTTACCCCGAAACCCCATACACCCTTTCAATGGCACAGTGTATCGACCACAGAATTTCAACGCAAACAGCAATTGCTGAAAGCGGAATTTCACCGCCTCAAAGGGGTTAAAGCCAACTTTACGGACGTGCGGATCTCGGCTATGGAGGACTTTATCGGTAGAGGCGATCGCCGACTAGCACCCGTAGTCCAACGAGCCTGGGAACTGGGGGCCGGAATGGATGCCTGGTGGGAAAGCCTAGATCGTGCCTTCGCTGCCTGGACCCAAGCCATAGAAGAGTCTGGGTTAGGCTGGAAATATCGGCAAGTAGAAGCCGGGGAATGGAACCTCATGGAAAAGGCGATCGCCGAGGACAGCCACGACCACAGCCACCGTGAACAACTACTAGACCAACCTCTACCTTGGGACCATATCAACACCGGAATAGACAAAAACTGGCTGAAACAAGACCTACAAAGGGCGATCGAAGCGGCCACAGTTCCCGACTGTTCTTTCGCCGCCTGTTCCCATTGTGGGGTATGTGGCCCAGAATTAGGTCATAACGTGGTATTTACACCCCCACCCATTCCCGAATTTACGGGTCATTTCGTCCCCCCTTCCCAACGAGTCCAACGGTTCCGAGTCTGGTTTGGGAAATTAGGAGAGATGGCATTAGTCGGACATCTTGACCTGATGAAAGTATTTGATCGCGCCGTCAGACGCGCAGAATTGCCCATATCCTTCACGGGAGGCTATCATCCCGGCCCCCGTATATCCCCCGCCAATGCACTGCCTTTAGGAACCACTAGCACCGGGGAAATTGCGGATTTTGACCTAGCCGAGACTATGGATATACAAACCTTTCAACGGGAATTATCCGCCTGTCTCCCGGACAACTTACCGATTTATCGGGTCGAAGAAGTGGACGTTAACTCGGCGGCGATCGCCCAAACCATAGGACAAGCTACCTATATCATCCATTTACAAGCCCAAGATGAAACCATTACCCCGAATCATTGGGCCAGTTGGGTGGAGGCTGTACTGAACAGTTCAGAAATGTTGTGGGAAAAAACTACCAAATCAGGTAAAATCAGAATTATTAACCTGCGGGAGCAGTTATTACAACTAGAGGCGATCGTAAAGGAAACAGTCAAAATTCCACTATGGGAATTAGACCAACCCGCCCCAAACGCTACCCTGTTGCGTTATTTGGGAACCTGTCGCAATGATGGCACTCAACTGAGACCTGAGCAAGTAGTCTATATGCTAGAACAGGTTAGCAGCCTGGAATTGCAACTAATTTCAATCCATCGAGAACATCTAACTTTAGCCTAAACCAATTTTCTCGTAGCGTCAGAGTGAGGCTATATCAATCTTGGCCGGACAATTTTCGGCTGACGCACCGCAGATTACAGATTCGGCTGGTTTAGGGTATAATGATCTAACCTGTAGAATACCTAATTAACCCTACTACCTGGGATTAACTTAGGCAATTGGGTTTAGGGTGATCAGAAGAATGGGTCTAAAACCCTGTTGTTCTAGGACGGCTTTGTTCTCAAATAGATGAAGTCATAAGGATCAAGACCCGTTGAAATAGCTACGATGAGAGCGCACCTAGACAGTTCCGAGGGGCAATGTTTAACTACATCCCTGAAGAAAACCAGCTTTGGGCTTGAGTAGAATTAAACATAGTCGCCCGAGGACATTGGGAGACTCTAAACGGACGCAGAGCGAGGGTAAGACTACTTCGGTAGCACATTGCTGTGAAGCGTCAAGGAATCCTCGCTCCTTCAGGGCGAGGAGGTATGTCAAGGCTATCGAATGGACAATTTAGGGAGTATTTAACCCCCGCTCAATTGCCACTCCTATCGAGACCCACCCACAAGGGGATGGAGTTTTTCGGAGGAAGAGCATGAATTAGAGCAAAAGTTCCGGAGGAGCATCTCGAACCGACAATGGCTACTATGGCGAGTCCCTTGCCCTTTTCTCAGCAGATGATTGCTGCGGGTGCGATCGCACGCTTCGCGAACGATTCTAGCAGCCACCACAATATAAGGCCCACGCAGATGCGCGTGCCTGTAGGGGCGGGTGTTAGATATGCCATTGGAAACAGGACAAGACTGCTGCACCCGCCCCGCCAAGTTTTGAGGAAATTAAATGTCCAAGCAAATTATTATTGCAGAGCAGCATAGGATAGCTGCAGTTTTTTCTGAAGATGAGATTCAAGAACTTGTGGTGGCCACCGGAAACCAACAAGTTAGTGATATTTATTTAGGAATTGTTGAAAATGTCCTGCCAGGAATAGACGCGGCTTTTGTCAATATTGGCGACCCCGAACGTAACGGATTTATTCATGTTTCCGATTTGGGACCACTAAGATTAAAGCGATCGTCCGGTTCCATTACCGAACTATTGATGCCTCAACAAAAGGTTCTAGTCCAAGTGATGAAAGAACCCACCGGCACCAAAGGACCAAGATTAACAGGGAATATTACCCTACCAGGACGCTATCTCGTCTTAATGCCCTATGGCCGAGGTGTAAATCTATCTCGCCGTATCCGATCAGAAGCAGAACGCAATCGTCTTAGGGCCTTAGCGATTTTAATTAAACCCTCTGGTATGGGTTTATTAGTCCGAACCGAAGCTGAGGGTATGGCAGAAGATGCCATTTTAGAAGACTTAGAAGCCCTACAAAAACAGTGGGAAGAAGTCCAACAAGAGGCTACCTCGACCCGACCTCCCGCTCTACTCAATCGAGATAATGATTTTATCCAACGGGTGCTAAGAGATATGTATAGCACCGAAGTTAATCGCATTGTTGTAGATTCCGCTGATGGCATTAAACGAGTTAAACAGCATTTGGTCAACTGGAGTGTTGGTAAAACTCCCCAAGGAGTCTTGATTGACCACCACCGAGAACGTATCCCTATCCTTGAATATTTCCGCGTTAATGCTGCTATTCGAGAAGCACTACGCCCTAGGGTAGATTTGCCCTCCGGAGGATACATTATCATTGAACCAACAGAAGCCTTGACCGTCATTGACGTTAACTCCGGTTCCTTTACCCGTTCGGCGACTTCTCGGGAAACTGTCCTCTGGACTAACTGTGAAGCGGCTACCGAAATCGCCCGTCAACTGCGCCTACGCAATATCGCTGGGGTGATTATTGTTGACTTTATTGATATGGACTCCCGCCGAGATCAGCTACAAGTCCTTGAACACTTTAATAAGGTCTTGAAAGCAGATAAGTCTAGACCACAAATTGCTCAATTGTCTGAGTTGGGTTTGGTCGAGTTAACCAGAAAACGCCAAGGACAAAATATTTATGAGTTGTTTGGCCGTAGTTGTCCCACTTGTAACGGCTTGGGACATCTGATTCACCTCCCCGGAGAGTCAGCAGCCGATACGGCTGAAGCCTCTGAACGATTCATGGTTGGTCCGAAAGGATTATCTAGCACCCCTGGTTTGGATACCGGAACTCGCACAGCCGCCGTAGACAACACTCGCCGAGTTCAAGCTAATGTGTCTTCTGTATCGTCCGCTGAAACTGTTTATAGAGATGATTCGGAAATAGTTTCTGCTGAAACTGATACAGGAGGTAATTTCCCTGAGTTGGAGTTGCTTAATCATCCCAGTTATCAAGACATTGGCGGTACTAGCAATATCCGCCGCCGTCGCCGTCGTCGCATTGGTGATCTTGAACCTTTAGTGCGTGAGGAAGAGGGAAATCGTGGTAATCTCCGCGTTAACTCCGGTAATACCTACAATGAGACGACTAAGACTGAAACTAATACCGATGTGGCTTTCTCCGGTCGCCAAGAACTTACTGAGCGATTTCCTAAGTCCGTTAAGTCTGATGCGATCAAGGCTATCCCAGAACCTCCAGAGGTCGTAGCTGTGGAAATGACTGGGGATGAACAGGATGTTTATGCGCTGATGGGGATTTCTCCCTTGGTACTCTCTAACCAGTCGGTGAAAAATGCTAGAAATGCGATCGTCACAGTTCGTTTACCAGGTGATACGCCTTTACCTCTGTCCAGCATTTTGGAGGAGGAAACCGACACCGCTATCTCCTGGGCTCCAACTCTACCAATTCCTAATGCTGTGACAGTCCCACCTGCTGAAAATCTGATCTCTCAAGATGACCAAAACCTCGTTTATAATCATGTAGAAGATACAACTGACGATTCTGAAGAGTCCCCAGAAATCACAGAATCTATCGAGGTCATAGATCCTAGTGATCTCACAGTCACAGATATTAATGATGTCACAGATCCTAATGATGATATCGACGATTCTGATTATATTTATCCCTCGGAAGATTCGGAAAATTTGGAAACTGAAGGGGACGCTGAAAATACACCTGTTATTCGCCGCCGCCGCCGCCGTTCTTCGGCCGTTTCTGAGTGAGTATCCCCAGCTTTACCTATCAACTCCCTCCCGCCTTTGAACAACTATCCTGGACTGCTGTGGCTGGTATAGATGAGGTGGGAAGGGGGGCTTGGTTTGGTCCGGTGGTGGCTGCTGCTGTACAACTGTCAGAAACCACTATCTTGGAACTTGCTGCGGCTGGGGTTAAAGATAGTAAAAAATTGACTCCGACTCTTCGCGCCAGTTTGTCTACTTTGATTAGATCTAAGGCGATCGCCTGTGGAATTGGTTGGGCTTCGGCGCGGGAAATCGATCGCCTAAATATTTTGCAAGCTACCCAACTCGCTATACGGCGATCGGTGCTTAAATTGGACCCGCCACCGCAATTGTGTTTGGTTGATGGGAACCGACTTATCCCCAATCTGTCTATCCCTCAACAGGCGATCGTCAAAGGGGATAGTCATTGTATTGTCATCGCCGCCTCTAGTATTCTGGCTAAGGTCTGGCGGGATGAACTCATGACGCGCTTAGATCGCACTTACCCACAATATGGTTTAGCCAAACACAAGGGATACGGTACTAAACAGCATAAACAAGCTTTACAATCTTATGGTCCTTGTTTTCACCATCGTTTCTCCTTTGCTCCCGTCCGTCAACATTTGGAGCGGGAGGCGGGTTCAGTAGGTTGGCTGTGGGAATCATCACCNGACTGGGGAAACCCCCCACCAATAAGCACTGGGGGYGGGCGATCGGAAGTTGGCTGCTGGGAATCATCACCCGACTGGGGAAACCCCCCACCAATAAGCACTGGGGGCGGGCGATCGGAAGTTGGCTGCTGGGAATCATCACCCGACTGGGGAAACCCCCCACCAATAAGCACTGGGGGCGGGCGATCGGAAGTTGGCTGCTGAGAATCATCACCCGACTGGGAAACCCCCCACCAATAAGCACTGGGGGCGGGTTCAGTAGGTTGGCTGCTGGGAATCATCACTGACTGCGGAACCCGCCCCTACTATAACTTGACTATTGGGTTGTGTAGCCATTCCTTGATCGGCAACCTCACAAGTCCATCGCTGATAATCTGATAGTAAATTGTGCATTAATCGCTGTTTTATGGTTAATAAAACGCTTTTAAGCAAACCGTTTCCAGTGGCTTCAATAATCGGTTGAGGAGTTAGCGACAACGGGTAGGGGACTTCCACCTGTACCTCAAGATCCGCTTGACCCCTTAGATAGGTGATACCATTGATTTTATACGGCGCTAATCTACCATATAAGTTCAGCGAAAACCTCTGGTTAATGTATTCAATACCCCGAATTTCACAACCCTGCGATCGCAACCTTACAGTTCCATTGGCCAAAGCTGATACTTTCATATCTACTGTCGGTTGAATGGTCATGGTCATAAATGACAGAGGACGCATTTTTAACCGAAAGCAGTCCGCCTCCAACCTCTCTAACCTATTTGGATCAACTAAGGCGTTCACCAAACGTCGAGGCTGACGCAAATAGTGCTGGATCGGAATCGTTTGCTCACCTACCGCAATTTCCAACGATTGGGAAGCTGTAAATCTATTAAGCATAGGAGACCGTATAAATCAACAGTTGTTAACCTACATTAACAAAACTTAACTTTTTTTAATGTGACTGACATCACCCCAAGTCCTCAAGTAGTCTTAGATTATTCTTAGATTGGGGTTTTGGCGTTCAGTTTTTCCATCATAACGGTCATATTCATGAGAATCTTGTAAAGAATTACAACAAGCTCAATTCCTGAGAGTGCATTTATCCCTACCCTACTTGTCCTAAGTCAGCCAAGTTCAACTAAATAGACCCGGTTGGACCCCTGTTTCAGTTCCCCCAAACCTCACACCATAGCAACCTAAATTTAATTGATTAGTGGTTAAAATGACTGTCTCTATTGCTCATTTGGGCCCCCCAGGTACTTATGCTGAGGCGGCGACTCTGGTTTATGCCGATTATTTAACCCAAACTACAGGACATAGGCCTTTACTTTGTCCTTATCCTAGTATCACCCAAACTCTACAAGCCGTCGCTAACGGTGATGTCACTCTGGGAGTTGTCCCCGTCGAAAATTCTATTGAGGGTAGTGTTACTATTACCCTTGATGCTATCTGGAAGCTAGATCTAATTCGGATTCAACAGGGCCTGGTTTTACCTATTTCCCACGCTTTACTATCTAACGCTCAGGAATTAGCAGAGATTAAAACTGTCTACTCACACCCCCAAGCCTTGGCTCAGTGTCAGGGATGGCTCGAAAAATTTCTCCCTAATGTTCAGGCTATCCCTACTAATTCCACTACAGAAGCACTCCAATATTTGCAGGACACTACTACCGCTGCGATCGCATCTGGACGCGCTGCTGAACTTTACCAGTTACCTATTTTAGCTCATCCAATTAATGATTATCCTGACAATTGCACCCGATTTTGGGTCGTGAGTTTACAGCCTTGGCCTGGGGGGAATTATACTTCCTTAGCTTTTAGTGTTCCCGCTAATGTTCCTGGGGCTTTGGTCAAACCATTACAGATTTTTGCCCAACGCAATATTAATCTAAGTCGCATTGAGTCCCGTCCTACTAAGCGATCGCTTGGTGATTATTTGTTCTTTATTGATATTGAGGCTAACACCGATCATCAATCAGTGCGCGAGGCTTTGCAAGAACTCAAAACTCACACCGAAACTCTCAAAATTTTTGGCAGTTATAGCATTCTTAACCATCAACCACAATCCCCATGTTGATTTTTTCTTCAAAAAAAAAATTTAATCGCGCCGCCCGTGGAGGGGTTGACAGGTCGCGGGAAATCATGGTAAGCTGGGAGGTAATCCCTGATAATGGGAGGTATGACTAAAATATTTTAAAAACACAGATTTCCATTATATAAATATAGTACCCCAACTTCCCCAGTAAGTCAAGCCCCCCTTTCCCGGTGAGGCAGGGCGCGAGGGGGTTGATTTTTTTTTCAACAAAATTTAATCGCGCCGCCCGTGGAGGGGTTGACACGTCGCGGGAAATCATGGTAAGCTGGGAGGTAATCCCTGATAATGGGAGGCATGACTAAAATATTTTAAAAACACAGATTTCCATTATATAAATATAGTACCCCAACTCACCCAGTAAGTCAAGCCCCCCTTTCCCGGTGAGGCAGGGCGCGAGGGGGTTGATTTTTTTTTCAACATTTGAGATGCACAAACAAACCCAAGGGGAGACCGTTAAGGAAAAATCCTCCCGCCGTGCCCTAGAGACAAGGGCTGCCTTGTCTCATGAGGCGGGCTTGGTCTGTCAACTACTCCCCTAATTTAGGGCATCCTTTAACACAGTTCTAGCAGCTAAATGATTGCGAGTTGAAGTCAGAATTTCAGCTTCCCTTTCCAAACGAGCTACAGTATCCTGCATTTCTAAGAGCATCTGTTGTTCCGATGCCACCCCATAGAGGTTACTAGCAACCCAGTAGGATAACTCTGTGGGTAAATCAGGAATATCATCCGGTAATTCGATCGGCTGATCCATTAACTTACTGGAAAGATGAACCACATCTCGCAGTAAATTAGCCACATCCTGAGCCAAAGGTCTCAGATCAGCCGTTGGTGGCTCATCTTCGATCCATTCCACCAAACCAACCAGATAAGGCTTTTCCCGGACAGCTTCAAGGACCCGAAATCGTTGTTGTCCCAAGGTCACAATTTTCATGCGATCATCGGGTAAACGCTGATACTGAATCACCTCAGCACAGCAGCCCACCGAAGCCACTTGTCCTTGAGTAGGATCGAACATCAACACCCCAAAGCGACGATCGCCCTCTAGGATAGTGTTCATCATAATTCGATAACGGAACTCGAAAATATGTAAAGGTAGCGGCCTATGTGGAAACAGAACCACTTCCGGTAGAGGAAACAGGGGAAGTTCTCGAACAGCAAGAGAGGAAGATGATGCCATTGTCCCTTAGTACAGTGTGCGCTTCTTTCTTTATACTTTAGCTGATTTCGGACGACCCCTGTTTTGATCACCCCATATATTAAAGAGCGATCGCCCCTAGTGCCCCTACAATTTCACCTCAATATCGACACCCGCAGGTAAATCTAGTTTCATCAGAGCATCAATGGTTTTTGAGGAGGGTTGATAAATATCAATAATGCGGCGGTGAGTCCGGGTTTCAAAATGTTCTCGTGAATCCTTATCAACGTGGGGAGAACGTAGGACACAGTAAATGCGTCGTTTAGTCGGTAAAGGAATCGGACCGAGGGCTGTAGCTCCGGTGCGGTTAGCCGTATCGACGATCTTCTCGCAGGAGGTATCCAGTAAGCGGCGATCGAAGGCTTTAAGACGGATGCGAATTTTTTGCTGCTGAATGGTAGCCATTGTCTAATTGTTGAGTTTTCGAGGTTCAGTTGAATTGAATAAGCAAGAGGAGAGGGAGCAGAAAAGTGTCCTCAACTCGGATCACTTTCCTGCCACTCAATTGATCAGTTCAGAATCTAGCGATCGGATTCTAGTTCTAAGCCAGAATCTTAGCAACTACACCCGCACCAACAGTACGGCCACCCTCACGGATAGCGAAACGCATCCCTTGCTCAATAGCGATCGGGCAGATCAGTTGCACAGTCATATTAATCCGGTCGCCAGGGATAATCATTTCAGGAGTGCTGCCATCATCAGCAGTAAACTCATCAATAGTCCCGGTTACATCGGTAGTCCGTACATAGAACTGAGGACGATAACCTTTAAAGAAAGGAGTGTGCCGTCCGCCTTCTTCTTTTTTCAGGATATAAACTTCCGCCTCAAACTTAGTGTGGGGAGTAATTGATCCGGGTTTAGCAATTACCATACCCCGTTGAACATCATTTTTCTGAATACCCCGCAGGAGTAGACCGACGTTATCTCCCGCCATCCCTTCCTCAAGAGTTTTCTGGAACATTTCCGCCCCAGTTACAGTAGTGGTGCGGGTATCCTTAATTCCAATCAGTTCAACAGTTTCACCAACCTTGACTTTACCCCGTTCGATCCGGCCTGTAGACACCGTACCCCGGCCAGTAATCGAGAAAACATCTTCCACAGCCATCAAGAAAGGCTTATCGATAGCGCGCTCAGGAGTGGGGATATAAGCATCCACCTCATCCATCAGAGCATGAATCTTGTCAACCCAGTCATTATCACCGCGAGCAGTTTTCGGGTTTTCTGTCAAAAAGTCCAATGCTTTCAAAGCAGAACCAGAAACAATGGGGATATCATCACCGGGGAAATCGTATGAACTCAGAAGTTCGCGAACTTCCAATTCTACCAGTTCCAGCAGTTCCTCATCATCTACCATATCGGCTTTGTTCAGGAAAACCACGATACTAGGAACCCCTACCTGTTTCGCCAGCAGGATATGTTCACGGGTTTGAGGCATGGGACCATCAGCCGCGGAAACCACCAGAATCGCACCATCCATTTGGGCTGCACCAGTGATCATATTTTTCACATAGTCAGCGTGTCCCGGACAGTCAACGTGAGCATAGTGGCGTTGTGCAGTTTCATACTCAACGTGAGCCGTATTGATGGTAATACCCCGCTGCTTTTCTTCAGGAGCAGCATCAATATCATCATACTTACGAGCTTTAGCCCCACCAGAGGCAGCCAATGTCATGGTAATAGCAGCAGTCAGCGTTGTTTTTCCGTGGTCAACGTGACCGATAGTACCAATGTTAACGTGAGGTTTGTTCCGTTCAAATTTTGCGCGTGCCATATTATTGTTTCGTTTGTTCTTCTAGTAATCAGTGATCAAGTTTGAGATAGGAGTTTGAGTGCGATCGCCGCGATCAAAATTCACGCTAACACCGCCTACATCCTAATCTCTAGTTACCTTTGGTCTTGGCAATGATAGTTTCTGCCACACTCCGAGGCACCTCTTCATAATGGCTAAACTCCATCGAGAAGACCCCCCGGCCTTGAGTTTTCGAGCGGATATCCGTCGCATAGCCAAACATCGTCGCCAGAGGAACCTTAGCCACTACCTTGGCAATTCCCTGACTCTGATCAGTTTCCTGACCCTCAATCTGACCACGGCGGGAGTTGAGATCCCCGATGACATTCCCAATGAAATCATCGGGAACTTCCACCTCGACTTTCATCATCGGCTCCAACAGCACAGGTGAAGCCTTAGTGACACCATTTTTGATCGCCATGGAACCAGCAATCTTAAAGGCCATTTCCGAGGAATCAACGTCATGGTAGGAACCATCCACCAGAGTGGCTTTGACATCGATGAGGGGATAACCAGCAATCACACCGGACTCGCAGGCTTCCTTCATTCCCTGTTCCGCCGGATTGATATATTCCCTGGGAACAGAACCCCCAACAACTTTGGAGACAAATTCAAATCCACTGCCCGGCTCACCCGGTTCCAATTCAATCACAACGTGGCCATACTGACCCTTACCACCACTCTGACGGATGAACTTTCCTTCCGTGCGAACTGACTTACGGATCGTTTCACGGTAAGCCACCTGGGGGGCACCAATGTTAGCTTCCACCTTAAACTCTCGTAACATCCGGTCTACCAGAATTTCTAGGTGTAGTTCACCCATCCCAGCAATTACCGTTTGGTTAGTCTCCGAGTCAATTGATACCCGGAAAGTCGGATCTTCCTCAGATAACGATTGCAAAGCCTTGGAGAGTTTCTCCATATCCTGTTTGGTTTTGGGTTCCACCGCCACCGAAATCACAGGCTCTGGGATATATAACGACTCCAGGATAATCGGGTTCGCCTCATCACAGATTGTATCCCCAGTCAGGGTATCCTTGAGACCCAAAGCAGCTCCCAAGTCCCCGGCTCGGAGTTCTTCCACCTCAATGCGTTCATCAGACTTGAGAACGATCAAGCGAGAAATCCGCTCTTTCTTGTTCTTAGTAGCATTGTAGATGTAACTTCCTTTCTGGAGAACACCCGAATAGACCCGCACAAAAGTCAAACGTCCATAAGGATCAGCCATCACTTTGAACGCTAAAGCTGACAGCGGTACATCATCATCCGCGTGGCGAACTTCCTCTTCACCGTCCGGTAGTATCCCTTTAATCGGAGGAACTTCTGTAGGTGCCGGAAGATAGTCTACCACAGCATCCAGAAGCCTTTGAACACCTCGGTTTTTGAAAGAAGAACCACAAATTACCGGCACAATTAAGCCTTTAATTGTTCCCTGACGTAAGCTATGACGAACTTCTTCTTCCGTGAGAGGGTCCCCACCTTCCAAATACTCGAGATATTTCTCCATCAAAGCCTCATCCGTTTCGGCTACAGCTTCTAGGAGTTTTTCCCGATACTCGGTTACCAAATCTTGGACTTCTTCTGGAATCTCATCACTGATTTGGATATCAGTTCCCAGGTCATTGGTGTACAGATAAGTCTTCATCGCGACTATATCTACCAAGCCGTGAAAGTCACTCTCACGACCAACAGGGACCTGGATTGGTACTGCATTAGCTCGCAAGCGATCGCGGATTTGACCATAGACCTTAAAAAAGTCCGCTCCGGTGCGATCCATTTTGTTAATGAATGCAATTCGGGGAACCTGATAACGTTCAGCCTGCCGCCAAACCGTTTCTGACTGAGGCTGTACGCCACCGACAGAACAAAAAACTGCAATCACCCCATCAAGAACCCGCATAGACCGTTCTACTTCAATGGTGAAGTCAACGTGACCAGGAGTATCAATGATATTAATGCGATGATCTAGCCAACTGGTACTAATGGCGGCAGCCGTGATGGTAATACCACGCTCCCGCTCTTGAGCCATCCAGTCCGTTACAGCAGTTCCTTCATGAACCTCGCCCATTTTGTGAACCACACCCGAATAGAATAAGATTCTCTCCGTAGTGGTTGTTTTGCCCGCATCGATATGGGCTGCGATGCCGATATTACGTACTCTCTCAAGCGGGATGGTACGTGCCACAGCTACCTCCTTTTTAAACCTTTATTAAGATTTTATACGTTTCTGGAACTGACTGCTAATCCAATATTCTAATACCGATAATGGGCGAAGGCTTTGTTGGCTTCTGCCATCCGGTGCGTTTCTTCCCGCTTCCGAACTGCACTCCCGGTTTCATTGGCTGCATCCATCAGTTCTGATGCTAGTCTACTAGACATCGATCGCCCTGAACGAGTCCTCGAAAAGTGAATCAACCAGCGTAAAGCTAAGGTCGTTCCCCGTTCGGAACGCACTTCCATCGGAACTTGATACGTCGCTCCTCCCACCCGGCGAGCCTTAACCTCTACCAAAGGAGTCGCGTTTCTAACCGCTTTTTCAAACAGTTCTAGCGGATCAGATCCCGTCCGTTCCTCAATAGTAGCCAAAGCATCATAAACAATGTTGTGAGCCACAGATTTTTTTCCGTGTCTCATGATGCGGCGCACCATCATACTCACTAAGCGACTGTTATACCTAGAATCAGGAGGAACCGGACGTTTTTGAACAACTCTACGACGAGACATACTAATTTTTCCTCAACACAATCTCAAGTTTATGCCGGGCCAGCAATACTTACAATAACCCATGTCAACCAGACCCGCCCCTAAAATTAGGCTGCCAAAATTTGGGTTAATTCATACTCCGGTCTTAAGCCTTCGGGCGTTTCGCTCCATATTTGGAACGACCATTACGACGATCTTTGACCCCGGCTGTATCCAAAGTCCCACGAATAATGTGATATCGAACGCCTGGTAAGTCTTTCACCCGACCGCCTCGAATCATTACTACGGAGTGTTCTTGTAAGTTATGACCAATACCCGGTATATATGCTGTAACTTCAAATCCTGAAGTCAAGCGCACCCTTGCTACTTTGCGAAGTGCTGAATTCGGTTTTTTAGGTGTTGTAGTATAAACACGAGTACAAACGCCTCGACGTTGCGGACAACTTTTCAGGGCTGGAGACTTGGTTTTTTTATCAGTCTTTTCTCGTGCAGAACGAATTAGTTGCTGTATAGTGGGCATGAGTTACGACATAATCTATGAATTCGGCAATTTTAGGGGTTACGGTATCTCCACTGAAATAGCCCTCCCCGATTTGGGGATGGGATTTTCCTTTCTATCTATAAGTTAGATTCTGATACCCAAAACTTTATTTTAAACGATCTAACTGCTTTTGGCAAACTTTTTTTGAAAATACGGAAGCGAATGGGACGCAACCCTCTCATATCAGGACTTGAACACAAAAGAGTGACCACAGCTACAGGTCTTGGCTGCATTGGGATTATCGAACCGGAAGCCTCCCCCCATTAGATCCTCTGAATAATCTAGGGTTAGTCCCGCCAGGTAGGGAGCTATTTCGCTATCAATCACTATCCTAATCGAACCACACTGATAAACCCCATCATTGGCTGTGGCTTCTGGTTCCCAACCGAAGGTATAAACCCACTCACAACACCCCCCAGACTTCACTCCTAGTCTAAACAATAGGTTGGAGTCATTCTTCCTAGACTGTTGTCGTAGAACTTCATTAGTGGCAGATTGGGTCAGATGAATCATATTTAACACATATAACACATAACCGATCGCTGAGGCTCGACCATAAGCACCCTGTATTTTTGGTCAAGCCGTAATTATACAGCTAGGGTCGGCAATTGCACAAGTCAAGCTAATCAAAGCCGTCTCAACTCATAGGAAGCCGAATTTTAAGGTTAGCGACCGCGAGAGTAGTCATCCTGAAAACGAACAATGTCATCTTCCCCTAAATACTCCCCATTTTGAACCTCAATCAAAACCAGAGGTATCACGCCGGGATTTTCTAGGCGGTGGGTGGTACATTGAGGCACATAAGTAGACTGATTAGAAAATAGTACCTCTTCACGATCGCCACAGGTAACTCTAGCAGTACCAGAAACTACAATCCAGTGTTCACTGCGATGATGGTGCATTTGTAAGCTAAGGCGATGGCCTGGGTTTACCTCAATGCGTTTAATTTTGTAGCCAGGTCCTTCTTCTAATACGGTAAAAGAACCCCAAGGCCGCAACTCAGTGGCTGAAGGCAATTGGGGAATGGTGGCGACGAGTGTGGCTGCAACTTGAGGATTTTCTTTGATGGCTACCATAGCAATCTGTCCTTGAAACATTTAGGATAAATTTGGCACTAGCTCAGGGCTTTAGATGATCGAGGTTCGAGCCTTTACATTGAGCCTTGATTCCTACAAACCACCATAGCAAACAGATTAGGGAAGATGTCACCCGGTTTGCCTCAGAATGCGGTGATAGCTACCAGATTTTATCAAAACTTTACGGTAGCCACCCATAGCTTTACATAGAAGTCATAGTTTTTAAGGGGATAAGAACACACCCAGGGCATTGTGAATAGGGGCGGCGGTTTGAGGAGGGCGATCGAGTAGATACCCACCCAAATAGAGACCCGTGGAACTACCACCGTCCAAATTGAGAGCATCAGTAGCCCCCAACTGTTTCATTATGAGTGATAATTCAGCCAGAGAGGGTCCGGGACCAGCCAGACGAGGATGGACTACGACGAATAAAAGCGATACTCCTGGGGAGTCGCTGGGCGATCGCCCTCCGGTGTTAGTTTTCAGACCGACGGCACTGCGGATAGCTCTTTGAGTATTAAAAGCATCACTAAAGTTTTCGGCTATAGCATCTAGGACTACTTCGTTGCGCCGGAGTAACAGAGGACCAGCCCCCAGAATATGGGGATATTCAGTAAAATCGGGCGGATTAGTTTCATAGACGAGTTGCACCGGTCGGGGTTGGTGTTCTGTCTGGGTGCTAGGGGGACAAACCAACCCGATACACTGGGTTTGATCTAGGCCGAGGGCTAAAGCTATTTCGGGTTCATTTCGCAGAATTAGTAAATGGCCATCGTCGGGAATAGGGACGGCTGAAAAGTTAATCGAGTCGAGAACTTGGTGACTAATAAGGGTTTCCCCTTGCACAGTGATAGCAATTTCTCTGGGAGTAAAAGGGCTATAGGTGTTTCCCCAGTCAGAAGTATAGCGAGAGAGTCCCCGTTGAATAAAGGCACTGTTGAGGCGACCGAGGGGGATAGGTTCACCAAGGTCTGTTAACAAGGTTTGTGAAAGTTCGAGGCGATCGATAAAAAATTGGTTTTGGTCTGTCCAAGCGATCGCCCCCCGGTTAAGAATTGGGCCAGAGAGCCAGCGATTTTGGTGTCTGATGACTCCCAGGGGATATTGATTATTGCGATTGAAAAATCCGCCATTAATGGCGGCGGCGGCTCTGGTACGACTAGCAATATTAACCAAGGGGCTGACACCGGAGCGAGATCCTTCTCGGCTGAGAATCGGTTGTAGGGAAATCCCCGGGTTATTTAAGTCTATCTCTAACCAAACCACTGGGAAGAGCGCCGCCTCGGAGCCAGTAGAAGAGGCCAAGGGAGGGAGTGCAGATGACCTTTGGTGGGTATTAATATCGACATATTTTTGTTGCCAACGCAGTCCCTCAGCCCAAACTATATTGCGATCGCGCCAAAAATCGGGGCGAATTTCGATGTTGATTTCTGGTAGAACAGCGCTAGATGTTACCACAGGTTGCCACCCGGTGGGAGTGCTGAAAATCAGGCGAGTTTGCTGGTTCTGGGAATCTACCCATAACCCCATTAAATTTGTCCAGAGATCTGATGAACTCTCGGAGGGGGTGAGAGATTCGATATTATTACCAGGTAAAATTACAGAACCGGGTAGCTGGCGCGAGCCGCTACTATTGGAGAGGTGAGGCGATGTAGCCTCCAAGGGAATTGACCACCATACCAAAGGCGGTAGTTCCCGGGGTGGTGTGGGTAAAGGTTGCCTATCCCCTTCATCTTCTAAGTTGGTTTCCTCTGTGGGCTCATGTTCTGGTTCTGGTTTTGTCGACGGTAGGTTAAGTAACTCTTGCAGAGGGGGGGGAAGATCAGATATATCGAGGTTTTGGGGAGATATGCTGCGCCCAATGATACTGGGAGTTTGCCAATTGGCTGGGTTGTTGAGTCTGACCACAAAACGGCGGCAGAAATTTTCCGAGTTGCGTCCTGGGGGGTTGACGAGTGTTGTAGTGGGGAGGTCGGATAATTCTTGAACCCGTCCGTCGGTTCTGTCACCAGTCGTTTCCCCCAAAGAAGCTAGGGCGACTGTGTAAGGGGGGATGCCGAAATCAGCCCCGCTCAACACCGGATCCGAGGGGCGGGTGTGGGGAGTTGGCTGATTTTTCCCGTGGGATATGTTGCACCCGCCCCTACAAGCACCCGCCACGGGAACACAGAGATTGTCTGCTATGAAATCGGCTTGTACTGATTCAATAGTGCTAGGGGGGGTGACAATTTCGAGACGGTTTCCCTGGATCTGAATTTGCCAATTTTCCCTGGCTGCCAGTTCGCTAATCTCTAGGTATCGGTAGCCAGATTGATATTGTGTAGGCACGTTATGGGAAAATGCAAACCAACTAATGGGCTGTTGTTGGTGGTTATCGGTATCAAGGAGTTCGACTCCCATGGAGTGCATTAAGCCCAAATCGCTAATACCAATAGCAAGGCGGTCTGGTATGCGAGAATCTTGCCACTCTAGCCAATTAACTGGCAAATGTTTTCCGTTGATGGCAATCTCGGTTCCTGATTGAATAGGTTTTGATACAATGGTATACCCCGCCGCTAATGCCACACCCCCGCCGACCCCCCCAGTGGGAGTGCTAAGGGCGGGAGAGGACAACAACCAGAAAAAAGCAGCCAAATTTACAGAAAATCGGGATGAGTTAAACATGAAATCAAAATGTAATCAGATTTAAACTTTTGGGAGTCAAGACCAAAAATCGCGTGTATCCTAGGTAATTATGAGCTATAGCTTGGAATAGGGTACAGGCGGGTTCACAAACAATGGGCGTGGAAATAGAGTCGCGCGTAAGAACCCGCCCCTCGATGCGAAAATTTCGGAGTAAATCAACACGGAGTGCGTCACAATAACGCTTTTGGTTGGTGTTTCTCGTAGCCGGTCGGATGTGACGCACCCTACGAATCTTGGCTACATAATAATACCTAAGGGCATTTCACGGACAACGGACACCAGACAGCAATTTCCCTAGCAAAACCCATTGATCGAGACATGGATAGAAAAGAAACCAATTTCAACCCCCATCAACCCCCTACCCTGAAAGTTCGCCGGTTATCTAACCAGGGAAATAGCCTGGGTACACCCTACGCGGGTCCTCGGTGGCTGGTGGAAGAAAGAGATGCTTGTGGCGTTGGGTTCATTGCAGACCTAAACGGAAAAGCCAACCATAGCATAATTGAGAAAGCCTTAAAAGCCCTAGGCTGTCTGGAACACAGGGGAGGATGTAGTGCCGATTACGACTCTGGGGACGGAGCCGGAGTGATGACTACTATTCCCTGGAAAATACTGCAAGCGGAAGGATATGCGGTGAGTCCAGAGGGTGACTATGGAGTAGGAATGATATTTCTACCCCAGGCGGGTTCTTCAGGGAATGGTTCCCCCAATCAGGAGGTTGCGGAAGCGGACGGTAAACAACAGTTAGCCCGCGATACGATCGCCAAAGTTCTGGAGTCGGAAAATCTGAACCTGATAGGTTGGCGAGTGGTTCCGGTGCGCCCGGAAGTCCTCGGACCGATGGCAGCAGCTAACCAACCCTGCATTGAACAGCTTATTGTTAGCTCAAAAACAGGTCTGGTGGGAGATGACCTAGAACGTCAATTATATCTGGCACGCCGCCAGTGTGGGGTAGCCCTAGAAAAAGAGGGCTTGGTCTGGGGACAAGATATCTACATTTGTTCCTGGTCCTGTCGGACTATCGTTTATAAGGGTATGGTGCGCTCGGCGGTGTTGGGTGAGTTTTACCGTGATTTACAAAATCCTGACTATGAAAGTCAATTTGCGGTGTATCATAGGCGCTTCAGCACTAATACCATGCCTCGCTGGCCCCTCGCTCAACCGATGCGGTTACTGGGGCATAACGGGGAAATTAACACGCTTCTGGGTAACATTAACTGGATGCGGGCGCGGGAAGGTATCCTCTCTCATCCGGTTTGGGGCGATCGCCTTTGGGATCTGAAACCTTTTGTGGATGCCAATAACAGCGATTCGGCTAACCTCGATAACGTGATGGAACTGCTGGTGCAGACGGGACGAGAACCTTCTGAGTCGTTGATGATTATGGTTCCAGAAGCCTATCAAAATCAGCCACTGCTGAAAGACTATCCAGAAATTACGGACTTCTACGAATTTCACAGCGGAGTACAAGAGGCCTGGGATGGTCCGGCTTTGCTGGTGTTTAGCGATGGTAAACAGGTGGGAGCCTGCTTAGACCGCAATGGACTCAGACCGGCGCGTTATTGCATCACCAAAGGGGGTTTGATTATTGTGGGCTCGGAAGCGGGAGTAGTGCAAGTTGAGGAGTCGGAAATTATCGAAAAAGGTCGCCTGGGACCGGGACAAATGATCGCGGTGAACTTGGAGGAGTCGGAAATCCTGAAAAACTGGGATATTAAACGGAAAGTGGCGGGGAAATGCAACTATGGGGAATGGCTGCGAAAATACCGCCAGGATTTGGAGCGGCAACCTTTTGTGGGGACGGAAAATCCTCTTCTTCCTGACCTGGCTATCCAAAAAGCCTTTGGTTACGGTTCGGAAGATGTGGAAATGGTGATTGCGGATATGGCGAGTTTGGGGAAAGAACCGACTTTCTGCATGGGAGATGATATTCCGCTGGCGGTGATTTCGGAACAACCTCACCTGCTATATGACTATTTTAAACAGCGCTTTGCTCAGGTGACTAACCCGCCTATTGACCCGCTACGGGAGCGGATTGTGATGTCCCTAGAAATGCGCTTGGGAGAACGGGGGAACCTGCTAGACCCGAAACCGGAAGATGCGCGGATGCTAAAAATATCATCCCCAGTCCTCAATGAGGCGGAACTGCTAAAACTGGCGGACTCTGGTTTAAAGGCGGTGGGTCTGTCTACTCTGTATCCGGTGGCGACGGGACCGGACGGGTTGCGGTTGGCGGTGGAGGCTCTGTGCGAAAAGCGATCGCCGCAGTGGCTCAGGGGGCGAAAATCTTGATTCTCAGCGATCGCCACTCGG
>NZ_PKGG01000663.1:0-257 GCF_046480465.1 Arthrospira sp. PCC 8006 | reverse complement strand
GCGACGCAAGGCGTCGRGCGTGGCTTCGTCCGGGTTCCAGTAGGCGCGGTCGTTGGCCTCGATCAGCCGGTTGGCGAGTTTCGATGCCGCGCGCGGATTGAGGTCGGCCATGCGCSGCCGCATCTCCTCGTCGAGCACGAAGGTCTCGGCCATGTTGCGGTAAACCCAGGGCGCCACCTGGCCGGTCGTCGCCGACCAGCCGAGCGTGTTGGTCACATGCGCCTCGATCTGGCGCACGCCTTCGTGGCAGTGGGCAA
>NZ_PKGG01000419.1:0-1913 GCF_046480465.1 Arthrospira sp. PCC 8006 | reverse complement strand
TTCCTTGCTCCGGACCATCAACATCCTCTCGCTGCTCTTCCACACCCTGCAGGAGTTGCTCGATAACAAGTACCAGTTGCTACGAGCGCACTTACCGAAGCGCCAAACCTTCTTTAATGATTTGCGCGCGCTTACCCAGACTGTACTTCGACAGTTGGGACCACCTTCTGACCTTTATGCTTGAGGGTCTCGAGTTAGACATCCCACCCGATAGCAGTTGAATTTCCAAAATGAGAATTGCTGGGGGGTGATATGGGTATTTGACATATTGATTAAGTTGTGCTTATTGATTAACCCGTCAATGATTAAGATTTATTGCTAAGGGATATGCACTAATTGTCCCGTGTGCTAAGACTGAATGGAGTGCATTTTGAGTGTAACGGTACGACTATCGGGTTGAGTGTTTCCCGGTTATCGTAGCCAGAATAGGCTTTTAAGCGATATGGAGAATAGGGGAGTCGAACCCCTGACCTCTGCGGTGCGATCGCAGCACTCTACCAACTGAGCTAATTCCCCAAGTATAGAGAGAGATAGGACACAACCGCCGATTATAACATCAATCGGGTTCCGATAGTGCAACTTCTCCAGAGATTCCCAAAATCCTCTCTAACTCCAAGTCCTGGAGATAGTCCACACACCAATCAGCGCGACGCTGTAGCATATGGAAAGGATAAGTATGGGCTACCCCCACGACAGGAATACCCGCGCGTTTCGCCGCCTCAATACCAGCAAAAGTATCCTCAATAGCTAAACACTCTTCCGGCTGCAAATTCAAGGTCTCATCAGCAGAATTTAGCCTTTGTAGCGCCAATAAATAGCCATCAGGTTCCGGCTTGCTGGTGGTAATATCATCCCCAGCGACAATGATGGAAAAATAATCAATCAACCCCGCGCGAGTCAAAACTAACTCAACTTCCTCTCTAATAGCGCCGGTAACTAGGGCGATTTTCAAATTCGCCGTCTGAATGCGTGTAATTAGTTCCCGCAACCCATCATATAGAGGTAGGTCTGACATAGCATTTAACCGCTGTTGATAGGCTTGTGCTTTCCGCGCGATCAGGTTTTCTAGCTCCTCAGAAGTTACGACTCTGCCGTATAATGAGAGTAAATCCTGTAAACAGGCGCGATCGCTTCTTCCTAAGCAAACCTCACGAATTTTATCTGGTTTCACCCGCAGATTTTCAGCTAACAATAATTCCTCGATTAACTGTTCATGAATCGATTCATCATTGATAATTACACCATTAAAATCAAAAATAACAGCCTTTAAACTCATACCCAGTTAATGGATAATGGACAAATGTTATCTATGGAAATTATTAATTAATAATTATTAATTAATAATTATCTGTGGGAATTGAGATTGACAGCAGAACCCGCCCCTACATGATAACCAATTATTGATGGATATGGGGTGGGTAGGGGCGGTTTTACGAGTGTTATCTGTGGGAATTGAGATTGACAGCAGAACCCGCCCCTACCAAAGTATTAATTATCTTAGGCTGGGGCAGGAAATGGGTTATGATTGGGCTGTTGTTCCCATTGTGAATTGATGTTGGGGGAATGGTTAATAATCGGTTTGAGACCTACGGTAACTTGATTTATCCACCATATATCCTCCGATCGCACTTTCGCAAAACCCGCCGCCCCAAGAGTTGCATCAACGCTTCCGGTGGCATAATCTTTAAGATAGGGTTCCTCAAAAATTTCGGTTAGCCAGGGGTTTTGGCGTAAGATTTTCTGATGACCGTCAAGAATCATTACTTCTCCCCCGGCTTTCAGAAGTCGGAAAGCCTCCCGCGCTATGGCTATGGCTATTTCTGGGGGGGTTTCATGGAAAACTAGAGAAGCGGAAACTAAGTCAAAAGATTGAGGTTMAAAGCGATCGCTTTCTTCTGCTAAACCATGATAGA
>NZ_PKGG01000412.1:0-1976 GCF_046480465.1 Arthrospira sp. PCC 8006 | reverse complement strand
AAACGGTTAAGAACCAATTAACTCATCAGTTGAGGATTCTATATGTATGCTACCACACAGAGTCAATCTTTGGCAAGTATCTTGTACAGCAAAGCCGCCGTCGCGCGGATTTGTGGTTGCTCTCACCAAATTATTGCCAGGGTTGAAAKTTGGTGGAAAGTAATTTTTGTTGTTTTCAAAAAGGGTCACGGGTTGAGACCCAAGTTTGTCAGTAAAAAATCTTTTCATCAAAACTTCCAAACCTTCAGGAAACGCCACACCGGGAAGCTAGAAATATACCCCCACAATGAACCCTATAAATTTGCTGTTGTTAATCCCCAGGGAGACACCTATGAAGTGTCCATCGAAGAAGAGGAAATAACTTGCACTTGCCAGGATTTTGATTTCCAGAGTAAAAGCCGTGATGTACTTACCCTAGAAACCGGAACGCGCTGGATTCCCAAGTGTAAGCATATTCACAAAGTATTAGAACTTGGCGATAGGGAGGAGCTTAGAGATTTGATCAACTCTGAAGGGGGTGTTGAGTTTGACGCAGACGACAACTGGTTAATCAGTGATGATTGGGTCAGTGATTATGAATACTCCCAAGTGCCACCCAACTGGTAATTTTCGGTAACTTCCAGGAAGGTGATTAATCCCTCCCTTCACCCAACCTCGCCAACACAACGACTAAGGAATCCATCATGACCACCACTATCTATAAAAAACTGTTAACCGTCCGAGCCTCAATCTCCGGTCTAAACAAAAGCGGGTACAACAAATTTAAGCAGTTTCATTGCTCGACTAATGTTTATTTTTTCAAAAAAAAAAAATAGCCCAGCCCGTCAGCGCTCCAGGGGGTTGACAAGCCGAGCGAATCGGGATATGATGGAGTCATATCTTAGATAATGGGAGGCATGACTTTAMTAAAAAAATTGCAAATATCCMATTATATAATATAGTAGCAGAAGCGCCGCCCAAAAGCAAGGGTTCCCCAAAAAAAAGTGGCGCGGGGGCGCAAGGATAANTTTTTTTTTTANTTTTTTGGGATAAAATTACCTGTAGGGGCGGGTGCGCGATCRGCCACACACCTCACCAGCCAACTACCTACACCCGCCCCAGAGTGCTGTAGGGGCGGGCGGGTGCGCGATCAGCCACACACCTCACCAGCCAACTTTCTACACCCGCCCCTGGCTGCGCGTAGGGTGCGTCACATCCAATCAGCCACTGGGAAAGGAAAACGAAAAACTTGCTGATGTGACGCACCTTCTGAGGCCATAAGACACACCGGGAACTATATACACCCGCCCCCACGCCATAAAACACACCGGGAACTATATACACCCGCCCCTAGGGTTCTGCATGGTAGTGTTACCTGGGTTAAAATTGAATTTGGGCTGTTAGACATCCTTGCGAAACAACAACTAAAATTTGTATCGTATCGAGGCCGAAGCCTCCCATTTTTTTGGAACACGCCACCCGGAGCAGAATGGCGAGGTTATTGGTCTATCCTTAAATTTGACGACTAACTAACATAGACTAACCCCCAACCAAGAAGCGATCGCTCAAGAGGTAACCGATCGACCCTTAAACTCAAAAACCGCCCCGGTGCAATCCGGCCGCGGTTTCTTTTGTAAAGTGCAACTACTTGCAGTTATTTTGGTTCGCTAGGTAGCTATCAGCGAACTCAGTTAAAACCCTCCGCAGTTCTCGCTTAGGTATAACCGCAAGTTTGTCTTTTAAATCCTGAGCTACTCTAATGCCAAACAGTATATTCGCGGGTTGAGATCCTTCCTGTTTGAGCTTACTTGGATTCTTGTCTGWGAAAAAGTTGGGATTGCCAACTCGATCATAAACGCCTCTTCTGCCTCTTTTCATTTTTTTACCCTCTGTAAAGTTTTGTAAACAATTGCACGTTTTCGGTACTATTGTGTATAATCTTATCAGAGGGATAGGGAAAGAGCCGTTGCATCGGCTCTGACCCATCAAATCTCTCA
>NZ_PKGG01000155.1:0-12747 GCF_046480465.1 Arthrospira sp. PCC 8006 | reverse complement strand
CTAATCGTCCCGTGTGCTAAGACTGAATGGAGTGCATATTAAGTGTAACGGTACGACTATCGGGTTAAAGCAATTCCCGCGATAGTAGTCAGGATAAGGGTTTAAGTTAATCGGAGATGGCGGGTTTAAAACCCGCTATAAAGCCTATAACCCCTATTCTACCGTTACTTTAGTGCACTCAAAAGCGATCGCATTATTAGGAGTTAGTGCAAAATGAAACCCCCTAGGTATTTAGCCTAGAGGGTATTGTGTTGTGGGTTTATTGGAGGTTAATCGTCTAACTGATAGATTAATCTAAGTCCTGCTTTCATCTCTGGCGATTCTGGGTTAATACCATGATTGAGTAGTGTTTGTTTTGCCATCTCTAGCGGTAATGGTTGCCTTTGATGTTGCGTCAGGATACCTAACTCTGTGGCAAGGTTGCGACGTTTTTTGTACTTGCCATCATTAACTGACACCGAGTGACCAAACGAACGCGCTCTGATTTCCTGTGGTATCCCATTCATCTCTCCCAGTTGGTTACCAAGATGACGGAAAGCATAAGCTTGAGTAAATCCCCAGTTATGTTGTGATAACCAGGCGCGGTGATTATCGTTAAATATACCAGGGTTTTTAGACTTAGTAACAGGTAAGTAGACGTTATGAATCCCTAAGCGGTTAATCAGAGTCTTGTCTTTTGACATTGGGATAGCTAACCGCCAGCCTGTCTTAGTAGAACCCCCAAAATAGGTAAATTCTCCAATCACTAACACTAACTCAATGTTGGTAGGGTCAGATATGGCTGGGAAGGTAATGCCATCAATCTTAACTGGCTTAGTTAAATTTTGACCTGCTGCTACTTCAGACGGTCTTAACCCATATAAAGTACACATTGCTGACACCCAGCACCAACCATCACGTGCCTGGTTTTCTGTTGACCGCCCATAATCAGTGTTGCGTTCCTTGTCTAGCAAACTTAACAAGGTATCCAAGTCTATACTTTGGGATTCAGCAAATACTGTTTGGGTAGGGTCAATTTTTTCTAGCTTGTCCAGTGCTTTTTTGCAGTCAGCCCGTTCCGCTACTTGTCTTAACCTGTAATATCGGTCTTTAAAATCCTTATGTCCTACCGGGCTGCTACCGTCTGGCAATGGAGTATACAAGGCTTCTTTTATACCCTCCCAGGTAACGTAACTATCCCAGTTTGTAACTTTGTTAAATACATCTAAGAAACAGCGTTTAAATGAACTTTGGTCACTAGCTATATCACGGGAACGTTTGCGCTTAGTGTTTTTGTGAACTCCGTTAAAGTAATCATCCTCCATGTCTTTGAATACTTGGCGATAAGTGATTAAGTCATTCTCTAGGGGAGTTTTGTTTTCATCAAGGATAGTAGCCTTGTACCAGTCGAGCCATTCAGACACCGACTGAAATTGTCCGTCAAGGGATTTATGAACTAACCAAGCCTTGTCAACAGCCTTGCGGATACCCTCTGGGGTAAACTGACAATTACAGCCCCGTTGTTTACGCTCTCCCGTCTCCGGGTCAGTAGTGATGTCTAGCTGAATTGTCCCCCGGTTACGCTTAATCCTGACACCTTTGGGACATTGTTTGCGGGATAGGTTGAAAAACTCAAGAATATCCTCAAAGCCTTGATATGTACCACTATGTGTACTGTTTGTACTTGCACTCATTTTGCACTAACTCCTAATAATGCAATCGCTTTTGAGTGCACTAAAGTAACGGTAGAATAGGGGTTATAGGCTTTATAGCGGGTTCAAATCCCACCCTCTCCGTTGTTTCAGCCCCTACACAAATACCTTTGGCTATAATTTGGCTATAATTTGGCTATAAATTTAGGCAGTTATAGCCAAAATAAATTTTCAGAAATTTACCCCCCCGCCCCCATCCACAAACCTTTGTGTACCTATATATGCGTCATGTGAACAACTTGCACCAGTACACTGGTTAATTTTGGGGACTGGATGCAAGCCTAAACCAACCTGTACCATATCGCCTCCCAAACTGCCAAAATATCAATGTACATTGATATCTTAGAAGATTAACGGAATCCTTTTTGTGTCAATTTGACATCAACTCCTAACAGCGTCAGAGCCTTGGCAATCTCCGATTTAATCGCGCCGCCATTACCAGCTTTCATTTTGGTGGCAGGCAGGAGGATATCAATTATCTGCTGGTGGATCTGATCAGACAGAAGCTCACCGACTGCCTGGTGGTTGCCATTACTGTTTACCGGTATCTCAATCACGTCGCCCTGATCCATCTGATGAGCGATCGCCAATAGTTCCTCTGCAAATACATCCGGAACTCGGATCGCGCGGGTCGGGGTGTTGATCCATTTGGGTTGTTTTAAGCCACTGGTATCAGGATGGTAGTTAGCCATAGGATTTTTATACCTCTATCATTGTACATTGATAATGTATATCATTGTACATTGATAAGTGTCAAGTACAAGGTTATATTTTGCCCGCTATTGTCCACTAATCTGGTCGGGTATCGGTCCCTTGCCTAGGATGATTATTATATCAATGTACATTGATAAGTTGACAGGCGATCGCCTAAGCCCGAAACCCGCCAATTACTAACAAGCGTCCTGCCCCCGTCGCCCGTTAAAGAGTAGGCCCAAAGCATAGAACGGGCCATTTTAGATGTGGTCAGTATTGGATATAAAAAAAATCACAAATTAATTTTGGGTGTCCTGCCTGTCCACTGTGGCTGTAACGTCTATACCAAGGGGATTACAGGGTGGACAGGCAAAAAAAAATCTGCCTGTCCGCTGCCTGTCCTGCCTGTCCGTTTAATTGGACAAAAAAATACCCGACCTGGTGCGATCGGGGAGGGTAAGGGGTGTTATATGTTTGGCTGAGACTTTGCCGAGGGCGTGACTTATAAGTCTTTATTTATCTTCGGTCAACTCCCCCGACTGCTTGGCTCGTTCAACTTCTTGGAGTAAAAGCCAAGCCATCAGATTGGAGAGGGAACGAAAACGCTTTTTGGCTAACCGTTCCCCCGTTTCTTTAAGGTCTGGATCAATATAGACGTTTACACGCGGCAGTTTGCTCGGCACTGTCTGAGAAATCATGGGTGCATCTTCATTGTACTGTACAGCCATATTTTAGCAAAAAAGTGTTGACAGTGGGTGTACCGAAACTGTACAATTGACACACGGAAACAAAAACAAGCCCACTGGTGTGTATGCTTGGCGGCTGACACCAGTGGGCGCGAAAACCCCTTTACAGGAGTAACTATGACTTTAGCAGAACTTAAAGCTAATGCGATCGCCTCAACCCTAAACCCACCAATCGCCAACAATCATCCTGTCCCCATCAACCCGTCAAGAGTAGGCCCAAAACATAAAACGGGCCATTTTTTTGTACAGCCAGTAATGGATTTAAAAAAAATCACAAATTTTTATTTTGGGGTTTCCTGCCTGTCCCCTGTGGCTGTAACTGCTATAGCAAGGGAGTTACAAGGGGGACACCCAGAAAAAATTCTGCCTGTCCCCTGCCTGTCTGCCTGTCCGCTTCTGTTGGACAAAAAAATACCCGACCTGGTGCGATCGGGGGTGAGTAAACGCAACAACAAATAAGTTGTTACTTTGAATTGTCTGTTAATTCTTCCTTTTCCGCTTCCTCTACAGCCTTTTCCGCTATCACAGCCATCAAATTTGACAGTGTGCGTCGTTGAATCCCAGCCAATTTTTCTAGTTTCTCCTTAATTTCGGGGTCAACATAAAAAGCAATTCTGGCTAATTTGGTTGGCCCGCCCACAGTTTTTAGTCCGCTAATCATAATTTCCTTGCAATTATACCACAACGTGCTATTATGGTTTTATGCTAACACAGCCTATACACAACTATATTAGCCTATGCGTGATACATATAGCCTGTGTTGGCAATTGCCAACAAAATACCCACTGGTGTCTGCGGCCAAGCATACACACCAGTGGGCGCGAAAACCCCTTTACAGGAGTAACTATGACTTTAGCAGAACTTAAAGCTAATGCGATCGCCCTAGGATTATCAAAAGAAGATATCCGCCAGTTTGGCGACTTGCGTTCAAAAGCCACTTGGGAAGCCGCTATTGCCCAAACCAAATCTGAAGCCGTACCAGAGGCCGAGCCTATCCGCGAAACTCTGTCCGAGCAGGTTATGGTTAACCCTTTATATCAGGCAGAACCTGACACCACAAATCAGCCGAAAAATCAATGTACATTGAAAGAAACGGGAACTGATTACCGTACTCCCCAGAGTGTAATTTTGGTTACAGGGGCCTGCGATGGTATTGAGGAAGTTATTGATTTTGCTGCTGACCCTGGAGAGGCGCGACACATTGCCAACCAAGTTAAGTTGATGTTTGGGCAGCAAATCATAATCCGAGAAACCGATGGTAATAGCGAGATGCTCTACCGTCGCCACGATGATGAGGTTGACCCCGACACCCTGCCAGAACTCAAGGATAAAGACGATCGCTTTGATTGTTGGAGTCCCTGGATGAAAGTAGGCGCTAAATTTACCACCCCCCGTGGCAACCGTTTCACCATTGTTGGCTTTGACAAGTGGGGAAACTGCCACGCGATCGCCGATGGGGATGAGGAGACCCAAACCTTCCGGCTTAGTCATCTGATTCAGTACACCCCAGAAGCTGACGATGATACCCGTCACGAAATTATTGAAAAATTCCGCCAATCCGGGGTATCTGATGCTGATATCGCTGAATTGAAAGCCTCGCCCCTTTCTGTTACCGGTGCCGCAGTCGTTTTGGGTTTTCTGGAAGGCTTGCTTGAGCCAATCCCTGCCACCGGTGTGGTTGTTGGTTTGGTGCTGAGTTTTTTCGCCCTGGGGTGAGGGATGCCGGATGGGTGGGGTTCAAAGTTTCCCTAACTGCCGTGGCGATCGCTCTCCTGTGGCTAGGATTCTGGCTAGGGACTGGTGATCTAAGAATTCCCCCCTTTACCCTCACTGTAGACATTGCCAACCCCAACACAGAGGAATAGAAATGACACCCGAACATTGCCGTATCAGGGATTTAGTCATGAGATTGTATTGTCTCTTTTTGGATCATCCCGATGCCATAGCAGTTTTAAGTCCAGTGGTGCAAAGTCAAATTGCCCTGTTTTGTTCTGATGCCGGCGCTGTTTTCGAGTGCAGCACAACCCGATTGGATGTCAGGACAGAAAGGAACAGGGAAACCCGGCAATTAACACTTGATTAAAAATTCGATAACCGCGCTTGGGAGGGTAGCCGCCCGTTATCACCAAGTTTGTTACCCATTAGTTAGGAACATTTGATTATGATTGGATTTCTCAGAGGCGACGATGTGAAAGGTGGGGCGATCGCCCCCGTTGAGGGTCAGCATAGCAACCTTGATAAAGGGTCGGTTTTTGTTACTAGCCCCAACGGCATTACCCCCACTAGCCCTGGTAGCTGGGAGCATTTCCGTTTCGCTCCCGTGCTTGACCGCCCCCGTGTTCTTGCTCCAGCCGAAGCCGATGCCCTCACCGACCTAGCCGATGAATCTGACAAGCACGTTGTTAGCACCCGGAAAGGATACCGAGCCCTAAAGCGATTGGATAACAATAGCCGCAAGGTCAACGAATCCTATGAGAAGTTGCGCCGCCATCAGGCTGGGAATGAACACAAGATTCAGTCAGCTAAACACGATTCAGCCAAATACTTGCACGGATTGCGACCTAAATATGCGCGCTTAGGGCAAGGTTTGGAAAAATCCGCACAACTGGCTGATCAGAAAATTAACGCCCTGATGTCTACCCTGTAATCCCATAAAAACGCCCCCGTTATTGGGGGCGAAAATATCAAAGGAAGTAGAGCAGAATGATTCAATTGTATAGAATGCTTGGGTTGATTTTGTTATTTGGTGCGAGTAGTTCCACTGTGTCACTGTTGGCTGTCAGTCACCAAAGTTTCCGCCTCCCTGCCTTCTGGCTTGCCTTAATTGCCGCCAGCGTCTTGGGTGCAATGGGGGCGATCGCCTACTATCACAGAGACAAATCTGAGGAATGGTGGCAGTGGTTAGTTTTGGCGATCGCTGTGGCTGCTGTTCTAATTATTGGGGGTGCAATCCAATGGATGTAATCAATCCCAACGCCAACAATCAAGCCATTCGGAGTAATTGGAGATTGTTAAACGGCATATCAGTCTTAATAGCAGTTACAGCATCACCAGTTTGGTTTTTTACACCTTTTCTCACATACCAAAATACCCTAAGATGGTTATCTATTGGCTATGGCATGGGGGGCGGCGCTGGATTACTATTAACCAGTAATGAATTGGCAAAACTCAAGCCAAAAATTATCGCATTAAATAAACAAGAGGAGGCAGATTTCAAGCATTCGGTCGCCAGTTCACTCTATCTAACTCAGCAGACTAACCAGGCAATTGCCGAGTTTCTAAATTTTCAGAGACATGACTCCCTTTATGCTCAACCAGAACTCCTAGACTCCCATACCCACGGGGAGTTAAGAGAGTTACCAGAAAAGTTAGAAAGTTCTGAATTAGCTAGTCAGTTTGAACTTTCCGAACTTTCTAAACTTGCCGAACGCTACCACCAAGCCGTACTAGACGCGCTAGATAAAGGAGTGATAGAATCCAAGATTATCAAAGATGTAATGGGTTTGGGTGGCGCTAAATATGCCAAAGGTCGTGCTGTACTTGAGTTGATTAAACAGGACGCAGAATATGAAGATTAAATTGTTTCACGAGAGTTTTTTGGACATAATGCAATGTTTGGATGGGACTATCTTAATCAACCTTGAGGTTAAGATACCTGTGTTTGAGAGAGATATACAGCACATTAAATGGTTGTGTGAAGCCCACGAATGGTTGCGCCCCTATTTTCCTTTTTGGAGAGGAGTTTTTTAGTATGGCTAATCAGTTTATGCTAACCATCCCAACTAATAGGACGGCCAGACGCATTTTTACTCTCAGAATTCTTGTATACAGCTATCGGCGGTATGTGATAGATATACACTTATCACCTATTAGTTTTGACTACGATAACGACCATATAAGATGGTTGTGTAAAACCCATGAATGGTTAATCCCTTATTTTCCGCTTTTTGATTTTCTATAATTCTGGTGGTGTTGGTCATGATAAGACTTACAAGAAAATACAGGTTGGCAATGGAAATAGCCCCGAAATTTTCTCATTCTGATCGCGATTCGCTTTACAGTCACTTAGTCGGCATGGGGTATTGGTGGAATGGTCAGGCTTGGGCATTTGTTGAGCCAGAAGATTCACACCCTCCCAGCAGCGTGATTCGTATTCGGGTAATGACTGCCAGTAAGCTGGTGGCTAAGGTTGCCACTGAGCTTGCCGAACGTTTTGAATTAGATGGTTATACGCTATCTGACACTTCCAGAGTCTACCCCTGTCGCCCACCAAACAACAATGATGGCCGGGTTTATTTAACATTTATTCCCCCAGAGGGATGGGAGTAGCAGAAAATCAAACCGTAACACCCCCCTTTCCTTGATGTCCCCATCCCATCCTCAAGCCGTCTTAATTGCGATCGCTGTCCTAAGCTGTCTCCCTTGCATATCCGGAAACCCTATAGGTTTTCGTAACTGTTCGCATACCTGGTGCGATCGCATCCTAAGCTATTACCGGTATAAATAAATGGCTTGTTAATTAGCTTTTTGGGATGATTCCCTACTAACACTGTTCTATTGCCATCCTTATGGCTTACTTGATTTTACCGCTAGAGGAGTGTATCATAATCTCTTTAAAAGAATAGTGGCGGTTAGCCGATTAAACCTTTATCCCCTGTGGATAAAAATACTTCATCACCCCTAACCCGTTTCGCGTCTACTCTTAAAAACACTTTTCTTATACCCCCTTGGGGGAGAGTAGCAGGCCGTGAAATCGCGATTGTATGAGGTTAAGGCATTGGAAGGGGGAATCTAATCGGTTTTAACAAGAAAGTAAAACCCACTAGAAATGGTGGCAGCTTTCTTATTGAGTAAGTAGTAGCAACGAGGGAAAATCTAATAAAGCATTCGGCGGGCGGGGACTAAAAAAGGAAAATTTCCAAAAACAACACAGCCATTGTATATGGCTATTCAGTCAGTCTCCGATTGACTGACGACCGCCTACCATTGCGGATAGACTCCACAAAAAAACAATTAGGGTCTGGATTTCCCTTTTTCCCAGACCCTAACGGGTTATTAACTCTCAAGCGACTTGAACTCAATCGCCCAAAAGTGTTTTTTGAATTATGGCAATTATAAAACAAAGCAAAACAGTTAGCAAGTTAATTGCAGCAATTTCTAGTATCCCTAGTGATTGGGTCTTAACGCCAGTTAACGGGGAAAAAGCACCCTACAGAACGGGTTGGCAGAAAGAGTCAGCTATATCTAGGGATGTTTTGGTTGATGAGATAAGTAAAGGACGCGCTAAAGGCTATGGTCTGAGAACGGGAAAGGTTAGTGGCGGTATTGTAGCCATTGACGCGGACGGACACAAAGCGCATGAGTTAGCCGAATCATTGGGGGGATTGCCACCCACTGTTAGTTTCACCAGTGGCAAGGAAGGGCGCGCCCAATATTTGTATTTAATCCCCGACACATATTGGGATAAAATTACCACTAAGAAATTACCGACAGGCCATAAATCATCTGACGGGAAAGAAGAGTTACTAGAGTTACGATGGGACGGTTGCCAGTCAGTTTTACCCCCATCAAAACACCCGGAAACTGGAGAGTATAAATGGCTAAAATCTCCCAATGAAATTGATATTGCCCAAGCACCACTATGGGTGATAAACAAAATGTTAAAAGAGACACCCCAGCCAATGCCGTTGGTTGTTTTGCCGGAGTCTATACCGTTAGAAGCGTGCTTAACCAAAGACGATCGCCAACTACTAAAGACGGGAGCCTCGCAAGGAAGCCGTAACGATAGCGCGGCTAAACTTGCCAGGAATTTAATCGGAACCCACAACTGGTTACACTCTAATGGGGAGAGGTGTCAGGATGACCCACATATTTTGTTTGATAACTTTTGCGATCGCTGCAATCCGCCATTACCACCACGGGAAAGAAACACGATTTGGGAGTCAGCAGAAAAAAGTAATCCCACACCAACATTGTCAGAGGATTATTTAACAAATTGTGTCAAGTCTTACCGGAGACAGCCTACCCACACACCCACACACTGGACAGAAAAAGACGCTAAAAACACGGTAATTAAATGTGATTTACAAATCCTCAAAGACATAGAAAAAATTAAACGTGCCTTTGGGGAGAGAATTCGCTATAACACCCGTTTTAAGGTGATTGAGATTGACGGTGAGCCTATCAACCCTGACGCTCCTGAGATTGATTTAGCGAAAAAAGGTGGGATTGAGATTAAAGGAAGTTTAAGAATCAAGAATCAAATCATCCTTGATGTAGCTCAAGATAATAGCTTTGACCCGTTTGAGGATTACTTAGAAGATTGCCACAAAAAATGGGACGGCAAGAATCGTGTCAATGGGGCGGCAAAACGTTATTTTGGGACAGATAACCCATTGCATCAACGTTATTTAGAGTGTTTGTTAGTCGGAACTGTAGCTAGGACTAAAAAACCGGGATGCAAATTTGACACTTTATTAATTCTGCATGGTCAACAGGGGATAGGAAAATCTACATGGTTCATAACCATGGTGGGTGATGACTTTTTCTGTGATGACATGGGGGACTTTAAAGAAAAAGATGAACGCCTAAAAATGCATCAATCTGTCTGGACAGAATGGGCGGAAGTAGAGAACAATATCAGCAGGAGTACGTCAGGGAAAATCAAGGCTTTTATTACAACTCAAACAGACAATATCCGCCCCCCTTATGCACAACGTTCAACAGCGTACCCGCGCGCAAATGTGTTAGTCGGTTCAACCAACCGCACCGATTTTAACCATGATGAAACTGGCGCGCGGCGTTTTATGGTTATCCCGGTTTCTCAAGTTATCCCCACAAATTTGGTAGAGGATGAACGCGATCAGCTTTGGGGTGAGGTAGTAGAACTATATCGGCAAGGCTGTTGTTTCTACCTGACCCGTGAGGAACAGCAGCAAGCTAATTTACTGAATGAAGAGTTCACAGAGTACAGCTATCTACATGAGTTAATAGAGGAATTTGTTGCCAATAAAAGCACGGTAACAACTCAAGAGATAAAACACCACCTTAGCAACCTAGATGGTGGAGATATGAAAACAAATGACTTCAATCGCATTTCGCGGGAAATCAAGAAAGTAATGACAACTTTGGGTTTTTCTCAAAAACGATTCAACCGCAACGGGACCAAGAGAATGGGGTACATAAGGAATCACCCGGTCCAGGAAACGGACAGGCAGACAGGCAGCGGACAGGCAGCGGACAGGGTGGGTGTCCACCCTGAAACACCGACACAGCAGTTGATTCAGACGGAGCGGACAGGCAGGACAGGCAAACCAGAAAATTTTGTTAAAAACGATCTAAACACAGTTAACGGTGTAGTTGGCCCTGTAAAAAATGGGACTTTAGCCCCTGACTCTGACAGCCAGTTCGACGGTAGAGGTTTTGATGTCGGGGAAATCCCAGACACTTTTCACTGTGACACTACAAAAGAGTGTGAGGACGCTATAAAGAAGATTTTCAAAGATTTATGCAACGACAGAAAGAATCGGATCCGCAAAGATGAGCTTATAGCAAAATTTGCTGACAGAGATTTAGCTGAGTTAACTATAACCAGGTTAATAGATTATTGGATACTCCAAGAAAATAAGGGTTATGTTTATGTTATATCCCCAACAAAGAGAAATGCTTGGTTTTCTGTAGGCAAGACAGTTGTAATTAACAAAGAAGGCGATCCACTTTGTTCTTATCATGCTGAAATCACTCAGGTTGTTTCAAAAAATACAGTTGCAGTAAAGGTTGGCAACAAATATGGGATGTATTAAATCAAGTATTTAAGACCTAAACAAGGTTAAGCCACGAATACAGTTAAAATCATCAATGAATCATGAAAAATAAATCATCCGAACGTTATAAAGGCAAGGTAGGTGTCGGAAAGTGTAATGAAAAACTCAGGCTTTCGTTGCCACGGCATTTGTTTCCTGAACAACGGAAATATATTTATCTAGGGTTTAAAGACACCCCAGAAAACAGAAAAATTGCCGAAGCCAAAGCTAAAGCAATTGAAAGTGATATCGTTTACGAACGTTTTGATTACACGCTGAAAAAATATACACAACAGCCACCACCACATCAAGACGAAGTAATTTTTACAACCATATATGATTTGTATAATGAATACATTAATACTCGGAAAAACACTGTTAGACCGGGAACTTGGGTTAGTGGGTATATGGTGGCGTTGAGACACATACAAAGGTCGCCGTTCTGCGATGCGGACATATCAACGATAATTGGTCAGGATGTATATGATTGGGCTATTCAGAATCTGACCCCTGACACCACAAAGAGATTATTGACACAACTTAATGCTTGTTTTCACTGGGCTATAAAGAAAAGGCTAGTGAGCGAACCCTCACCATTTAATGGGTTAAGCGCTAAGGCTAATCTGTTAAAAAAAGCAAGTGATTCTGATGAGATTAACCCATTTACGGCTAACGAACGCGATCGCATTATCCAGTGTTTTGAATCTGAACCAAAACACAGCCACTTTTGTTTGTATGTCCGTTTCTGTTTCTTTACCGGGTGTCGCCCATCGGAGGCGATCGCTTTAAGATGGTCGGACGTTGCTGGCGACCTAAGCAAAATCACTTTTAACACCGTGATTGTTTCCGGGGAGGGGGGGCGCAAGCGCTGCGACGGTCTCAAGACTCAGACCCGCCGTAATTTCCCCTGTAACGAACAGGTCCAAATTATTCTCAGGGAGGCGCGATCGCGAAACAACTCGGAAATAGTTTTTCCCAGCAAGACAGGGAAGCCGATCCAAGTCGGTGATTTCTGTACAAAACATTGGCATCCAGTCTTAGAAATAATGGGCATAGAACACCGGAAACCCTACCAAATGAGGCACACCTTTATAACTCTATGCCTTGAAGCCGGAATTGATGCTAAGGACGTTGCCACTTGGGTCGGAAACTCCCCCCAAGTCATTTACCAAACCTATGCGGGGCGAACACGGGGGCTTTCTATCCCCAAACTATACCCCAGTTTGGCTATAATTTGGCTATAAAAATTTAGCCGACAGATACCAGAAAACGCCATAACGATTTACCAGCAAGGGGTTGGCACATCAAGACTCTTTCGACTTGAAATCGAGTGAGCCGCAAGGTTCTCGGGGTAATATCCCACCCTCTCCGTTGTTTCAGCCCCCCACAACACAAGAAATACACGGGAAGCGTTTATACAAGTTAAGTGACTTGGGTGGCGATCGCTTTAGTTTTTCTGTATGATGATTGTGGCCATGAGTAATGGCTACTTGACAACCCGTTATTCGTTAGGGCCACAGACAACTCTACTCCCAAGTCCTAACGGATTCTTGTGGCTTTGGCTTGATTGTGCGATCGCGTTCACTTCTTGTCCCTCGTTGTTCACTGCTAAGTATTTTGTAAATTAACTTCATTAATTCATTGTCTCTTGAGTTAACCTCTGCTATTAACTTTTGATTCTGTTTCATTAAAGACCACACTAGAAATATCACAACCCCATCACTTCCTACCCGTAATAATTCCGGCAAAACTTCAGTCGTCATAATTTTTGTATTGATCGCCTTGTATATTTAACGGAAAATAATCCTGATTTTT
>NZ_PKGG01000297.1:0-4993 GCF_046480465.1 Arthrospira sp. PCC 8006 | reverse complement strand
ATATCCGCATCTAGCACATAGTATTCACCTTTGTTAATACTTTGGTAAATCCTACTTATTGCATCTTGGGCAGACCGTCCAGGACGGAACCCGTAGCTTGTGCCTTCAAATCTCGATTCCCATTCAGGTTCGAGAGCCGACTTAACCAAGGCTTGCCTTGCTCTATCTTGGATTGTGGGTATTCCTATTCCAGCTTTTTTCATCCCTACCAGGTTTTGGAATCCATACCCGTCGCAGTGGTTTTGATTTGAGGTTTCCCTTAATGTTCTTGACCAGTTCAAACCTTTGTCTTGGAGAGATTACTCTTACTCCATCAACGCCGGCTGTTTTCTKGCCTTGATTATCTTGAGTCACTCGCCKYACTGCTAAGAGCCGGGCGTAATATGATTTCACCAGTAGACGTTGCAACCTTCTTACCTTTGCATCCTGTCCCGATTTAGCTGCTTGAAATATACTCTTTTGGAGCTTGAAAACTTTCCGTTGAACCTTAGTCCATGGGATTGCCTTCCATGCGTTGTTCGTAGTCTTGATTGGTTTTGGTTTCCCAAACCCTTTCTTTAAACTCGCTATCGCCATTTGTACACCTACTAGACTCTATTTCTTTTACAATCAAACCGTGACCTGTTAGCATATCCCTGCCATTACAGTAGGGCGTTGGCTTTTGGTCACATCTCACATCCTCTAGGACTTGCGGTTACACTTGTCCCTACTGATATCTCGACCAGATAATCAGAGTCCAGGAGGACTTAAAACGTTCCGTTTATATGGGCATTCCATCTTTAGATTTGTCCTATCCACCGGGGTACTTTTAAAGGTCTGTATAGGTAGTAACCAAAGCCCCCTATTTTTCCCCTTGCTCTTTTGAGCGCAGCGTATGAACCTATTTCGCTACTTTATAATTACGGTGGTTCAAGCCGGACATTCGGTTTCCCTAATCATGGATGGTTGGCAGTGGTCTCGCTTCTGGTGTTGGGTTGCACCTCTTAGCCTTCCKTTCCCCGCTTCAATCCTGGGGTTATGATTCCCAAAACTKGGGGTGGCTACCGCCGTTACTCTCTTCGCAATTATTAAGGAATCGTTAAGATTTCCGATTTTGCGTTTTGACCTTGAGTTCCCTGCCTTGTTTTGTATATTTCTATACCAAACTTTGGGACATATAAACAGTTGTGGGATGGTCAGGGTATGAGTTCCTTATATTTCACCAAGGGGTGAAAGTCACACTAGGAAGTTATTTCAGGCATTTCAGCCTTATTTGATTCCTAAACGTCTCGCACCTTAGTCAATATATTAACACTCTTTACAATTCTTAACAATTTTCTTAACAAAAGTTTTAGGATATGGTCCCACAAACTGTCAAGATAAATTTGAGCATATCTACCCTAGTTTAGCTACAATAGGCTCATCCGATGGGAAGGCTAGAGCCTGGTCCGATGGCGATCGTCTCCTTCCCCGAAAGGCTTGGAGTCTGGGTCAAGCTGACCAGCAACCTAAGCCGGTACAAACAACCAATTCACAAATTGATGCTCGATGGCTATCGAAAATTCACAGGCAACTTCAGAACAGCCCCAAAAAATCCATCTTCCCAAAACCAGCCAATCTGATCAACTAAAAAGGATTCGCCACACCACTTCTCATGTAATGGCTATGGCAGTCCAGAAGTTGTTTCCCAAGGCTCAAGTAACTATAGGACCATGGATTGAAAACGGCTTCTACTATGACTTTGATAGCCCGGAACCTTTTACGGAACAAGACCTAAAAGCCATCAAAAAAGAGATGGTAAAAATCCTCAAGCGGAAACTACCCGTTATCCGGGAGGAAGTTAGCCGGGAAGAAGCCCAACGGCGCATTGAAACCCTAGGAGAACCCTACAAGCTAGAAATCCTGGCTGACCTAACGGAACCAATTACCATTTACCATCTGGGCGATCAATGGTGGGATTTATGCGCCGGACCTCACGTTGAAACTACCGGAGATATTAACCCAAAAGCGATCGAATTAGAAAGCGTGGCGGGAGCCTATTGGCGGGGAGACGAAACCAAAGCTCAACTCCAACGCATTTACGGTACAGCCTGGGAAACCCCAGAACAACTCGCAGAATATAAACGCCGGAAAGAAGAAGCTCTCAGACGAGACCACCGCCGTTTAGGGAAAGAATTAGGACTATTTATATTTTCCGATCAAGTGGGTCCGGGGCTACCTCTGTGGACTCCTAAAGGTACAATTCTGAGGACAACCCTTGAGGACTTCCTTAAACGAGAACAGGTGCGGCGGGGATATCAACCAGTGGTTACCCCCCATTTGGGGCGGGTCAATTTGTTTAAAACCTCTGGTCACTGGCAAAAATACCGCGAAGACCTCTTTCCCATGATGGGAGAATCAGAGGACGAGGGGTTTGTCCTCAAGGCTATGAACTGCCCCTTCCATGTACAAATTTATAAATCTAGTCTACGCTCCTATAGGGAATTGCCCATCCGTTTGGCTGAATTTGGGACGGTTTACCGCTACGAACAGTCGGGGGAATTGGGAGGATTAACCCGTGTGCGCGGCTTTACCCAAGATGATGCTCACCTGTTTGTTACCCCGGAACAGTTGGATGATGAGTTTCTCAAGGTGGTTGATCTGATTCAGTCTGTCCTCAAAAAACTCAAGTTGGATCAGTCCTTTAAAGCCCGTTTGAGTTTCCGTGACCCTAATTCTGATAAATATATCGGTTCAGACCAAGCCTGGGAAAAGGCAGAAAATGCGATCCGCCGCGCGGTGGAAACTCTGGGAATGAATTATTTTGAGGGTATTGGTGAGGCTGCCTTTTATGGTCCTAAGTTGGATTTTATTGTTCAGGATGCTTTGGAACGAGAATGGCAGTTAGGAACGGTTCAGGTGGATTATAATTTACCAGAAAGGTTTGATCTCGAATATGTGGCCGAAGATGGAACCCGCCAGCGCCCGGTGATGATTCACCGCGCCCCCTTTGGGTCCCTGGAACGGTTGATCGGGATTTTGATTGAGGAGTATACGGGGGATTTTCCCCTATGGTTGGCTCCGGTAATGGTGCGGTTGTTACCTGTTAGTGACGAGTTTTTGCCTTTTGTGGAGTCTGTGGCTGAAAAATGGCGATCGCTTGATATTCGCGCGGAAGCTGATCACAGTCACGATCGCTTGGGTAAAATGATTCGTAATGCAGAAAAGGCTAAAGTCCCAGTTATGGCTGTGGTGGGGGCTAAGGAAGTGGAGTCTAATAGTCTCAGTATCCGTACCCGCGCACTAGGAGAATTGGGGACCTTGACGGTGGCGGAAACCCAAAGCCGACTACAATTTGCGCTCGCTAACTTTGCTGATTTTTAGCCGGGAACGGTTAAAACCTGCTATGATTCAATATCAGGGGTGCGAGACGTTCAGGGATGAAATAGGGTTGAGATACCCGAAATAACCGCCTGGTGGGGACTTCAACCCTTTGGTTGAATATAAGGAACGCACTCCTGACCATCCCCATAACTGTTTATATGTCCCGACGCTTGGAGAAATCTAAGCAAGGCAGGGAACTCAAGGTCATAAACCAACTGAGAAATCAGGGAGTAGAGAGTAACGGCGATAGCCACCCCCAGTTTTGGGAATCATAACCCCAGGATTGAAGCGGGGAACGGAAGGCTCCGAGATACAACCTAGTATCAGAAACGAGACCACTGCCAACCATCCATGATTAGGGAGACCAAATGTCCGGCTTGAACCATCGTAAGAATCAAGTAGCGAAATAGGTTGAAACGCTGCGCTCAAAAGAGTAAGGGGAAAAGTAGGAGGCTCCTTATACTACCTACACAGACCTTATACTACCTACACAGACCTTGAAAGTACCCCGGTTCTGAGGACAAATCTAAAGATGGAAGGCCCATATAAACGGAACGTTTTAAGTCCTCCTGGACTCTGAGTATCTGGTCGAGGTAGTTAGTAGGGATAAGTGTAACCGCAAGTCCTAGAGGATGTGAGATGTGACCAAAAGCCAACGCCCGGCTGTAATGGACGGGAAATGCTAACAGGTCACGGTTTGATTGTAAGAATAGAGTCTAGTGGGTGTTTAAATGACGCAAGCGAGTTGAAAGAAAGGATTCTAGAAATCGAAACCAATCAAGGTTATTGCACAGTGAGGAATGATGAAGAGAACGGAGGAAGTTGTCCATGCTTCAAATAATAGATAAGTAAGCGAATTGATTTGTACAACATCTCAGTGGACTTGGAATCACACAAAGTTTTGCGATGTAGCCTGGCTAAATAGTGCCTCAGACGGCAGTTTTCTCCTTCTACTCTTGTCATAGCCGTTTTGCTGACTAGATGATTGCAATCCTCAATTAAGCAAGGATAAACTTTGTATCCGTCCGTAATATATAGAAAACAAGCCCAGCCCTGAATCATGTGCCATAATGTGGTAAAAGCCAGCAATGAGCGGTCGCCTATGACAAACTTCAGAATTMCAGGCAGTTTGGTATTCACAACTGTCCAGACCCAGATGGTTTTTTTNTGAACYCACAAAAGTCTGAAGCTCATCAATTTGAGCTATTTCAGGAATTTCATAGTTTTCCTCATCACATCTGGGTTTCTGCAACTCTAACCCAGTTAAGTATTGTGTTGTGAGAAATACCAGTGACTCTCTCAATGGCTCGAAATCCCATGCCATTGAGGGACATTTTCACACAAAGCTCTTTGACATCAGAACTGTAACCTCCAGGACAGGGATTTTCTCGAAATTGGCGACCACATTCACGGCACAGGTATAGCACCAGACAGGAAAGTTAGGACGTATAATGGAGAGGACGAGATGACTAAGAAGACCAAAAATGCCAGCCCCCTATAGTTACGACCTCAGACAAAAAGTTATTGATGCAATTGAACTAGACGGTATGCTCAAAACAGAAGCCAGTCAAGTTTTCCATGTCAGCCGGAACACCATTAATCTCTGGCTGCAAAGAAAAGCACAGACCGGAGACTTCCTCCCTAAACCTAA
>NZ_PKGG01000671.1:0-241 GCF_046480465.1 Arthrospira sp. PCC 8006 | reverse complement strand
CCTCCACTAGGGGCTCGAAGATGAATAAACCCGCCCTCCAAACCTGTCTAATTCCTCCACTAGGGGCGCGAAGATGATTAAACCCGCCCGCCCTCTCTCTCAACCTGTCTAATTCCTCCACTAGGGGCGMGAAGATGAATAAACCCGYCCTCTCTCTCAACCTGTCTAATGTCTTCACTAGGGGCGCGAAGAGGAATAAACCCGCCCTCTCTATCAACCTGTCTAAGTGCTTCACTAGGGG
>NZ_PKGG01000342.1:0-3524 GCF_046480465.1 Arthrospira sp. PCC 8006 | reverse complement strand
ATGAGGCGGACCTGCAAAAACTGGCGGACTCTGGTTTAAAGGCGGTSRSTCTGTCTACTCTGTATCCGGTGGCGACGGGACCGGACGGGTTGCGGTTGGCGGTGGAGGCTCTGTGCGAAAMAGCGATCGCCGCAGTGGCTCAGGGGGCGAAAATCTTGATTCTCAGCGATCGCMACTCGGAGAGCCAATCGCCTTTGAATGGGGAAAATACCTATATCCCKCCTCTGTTGGCTGTKGGGGCTGTCCATCACTATCTGATTGAGTCGGGAGACCGCCTCAAATGCTCGTTGGTGGTGGAGACTGCCCAATGCTGGAGTACACATCATTTTGCCTGTTTAATCGGCTATGGTGCGTCTGCTATCTGCCCCTATTTGGCTTTGGCGACGGTGCGACAGTGGTGGTCGGAACCCAAAACTCAGATACAGATGGAAAAAGGGAAAATGCCACCCTTGACCATGGTTCAGGCTCAGGAAAATTATCGCGCCGCCGTGGAAGGGGGACTGTTAAAGATTCTCTCGAAAATGGGGATTTCTCTACTGTCTTCTTACCAAGGAGCCCAAATTTTTGAGGCGATCGGTATCGGGGAAGACCTGTTGAATTTGGGCTTTAAGGGGACGACTTCTCGGATTGGAGGGTTGACTGTGGCGGAGTTGGCGATGGAGGTGGGCCAGTTTCACGCTAAGGCTTTCCCGGAAATGCAAGGCAAAAAGCTGGAAAACTACGGCTTTGTTAATTATTTTAAACGGGGAGAATATCACGGCAATAGCCCGGAATTGGCGAAGTTGCTCCATCAGGCGGTACGCGGTGAGGGGGCAGACCATTACACGACTTACCAGGCTTACCTGCAAGAGCGCCCGGTGGCGGCGCTGCGAGATTTGCTGGATTTCCAAAGCGATCGCTCTCCTATCTCCATTGATGAGGTGGAACCCATTACCGATATTGTGTCGCGTTTCTGTACCGGGGGGATGTCTTTGGGGGCGCTGTCGCCTGAGGCTCACGAAACTTTGGCGATCGCTATGAACCGTTTGGGGGGTAAGTCTAATTCTGGGGAAGGTGGGGAAGACCCGACCCGGTTTAAGCCTTTGGATGATGTGGCCGATGATGGTATCTCCCCCAGTCGCCCTTATCTGCGAGGGCTGCAAAATGGGGATAGTTGTTCTTCGGCGATTAAACAGGTGGCTTCGGGTCGCTTTGGGGTGACACCAGAGTATCTGATGAATGCTCAGTCTATTGAGATTAAAGTCGCTCAAGGGGCGAAACCAGGTGAGGGGGGACAGTTGCCGGGTAAGAAGGTGAGCCCCTATATCGCTATGTTGCGACGGTCGAAACCCGGTGTCACCCTGATCTCGCCGCCGCCTCATCATGATATCTACTCGATTGAGGATTTGGCACAGTTGATTTTTGACTTGCATCAGATTAATCCGGGGGCTCAGGTGTCGGTGAAACTGGTGGCGGAAATTGGGATTGGGACGATTGCGGCTGGGGTGGCTAAGGCGAATGCTGACTATATCCAGATTTCTGGTCATGATGGGGGGACGGGAGCCTCGCCTTTGTCTTCGATTAAACACGCCGGAGCCCCCTGGGAGTTGGGTTTGACCGAGGTGCATCGGGTTCTGATGGAAAATAAATTGCGCGATCGCGTCCGCCTGCGGGTTGATGGGGGCCTGAAGTCCGGCTGGGATGTGGTGATGGGGGCGCTCATGGGGGCGGAAGAGTTCGGCTTTGGGACTATCGCCATGATTTCCGAAGGCTGCATTATGGCTCGGATTTGTCACACTAATGGCTGTCCGGTGGGGGTGACAACTCAGCGGGAGGATTTGCGGAAACGCTTCCCAGGAACTCCTGACCATGTGGTGAATTTCTTCCATTTTGTCGCCGAGGAGGTGCGATCGCTGTTGGCGAGGTTGGGTTATCGTTCCCTGACTGATTTGATGGGGCGATCGGACCTGCTGAGGATGCGTGATGTACCTCTGGCCAAAACTAAGGGATTGGATTTGGGGGTGTTGATGCAGCAGCCGGTGGCTCCGGGTAATGATTGGTTGCATCATGAACCTGTACACAGCAATGGTGCGGTGTTAGACGACAGCATTTTGGCGGATCAGGAAATCTCTAATGCTATTTCCCATCAGTCCAAGGTTGCCAAAACTTTGGATATTGTCAATACCGATCGCACTGTGGGGGCTCGCATTGCTGGGAAAATTGCTTCTATGTACGGCAATAGTGGGTTCTCTGGAGAAATTGCCCTGAGTTTTAAGGGGTCGGCTGGTCAGAGTTTTGGCGCGTTTAATCTACCGGGTATGATTTTGACTCTCCATGGGGAGGCTAATGATTATGTCGGTAAGGGTATGCACGGCGGCGAGTTGATTATTAAGCCCAGTGATGACTCGACTCTGGCGGCTTTTGAAAATGTGATTATTGGCAATACTTGTCTGTATGGAGCTACCGGGGGCACTCTGTTCGCACGGGGACAAGCGGGTGAGCGCTTCGCTGTGCGTAACTCTATGGGACGGGCGGTTATTGAAGGGGCTGGCGACCATTGCTGCGAGTATATGACTGGTGGGGTGGTTGTGGTTCTCGGTAAGGTTGGCCGTAACGTGGGGGCGGGAATGACTGGCGGTATTGCTTATTTCCTGGACCCGGGTGGGTCTTTCCCCGATTGTGTGAATGGGGAAATTGTCCGCATTCAACGGGTTTGTACCGCAGCCGGTGAGGCTCAGTTGCGCGGGTTGATTCAAGACCATTGCGATCGCACTGGCAGTACCCTAGCTGCTTCGGTTTTGGCTAATTGGTCTGAGTTCCTACCTAAATTCTGGCAAGTGGTTCCCCCTTCTGAGGAAAATACGCCCGAGGTTTCCCCTGAAGGTAGCGATGAAAAGGTTGCCGTTGGCGCTTCGTAATTCGTTTCTTAATCTAGGCTGATAATCTTCTTGGGGTCTATCAACTGATTTCCCAAAACACAGGGGCGAAAAATTCTTCGCCCCTATCATTTACGCACTAAGATTTTTACCCAACAGATGCGTTATCGTAACAATTATTCTCTGTTATAATCCCATAATATTAAGTTTTATTGGTGCAGAGGGTCCTGTCTCCGAATAAAATCTTTACCGTACCCGTACTAGTTCTATGATCTTCTATATCGAAAATTCGATCAGGGGACTGCGCTCAACTATTTTGTTCAACTATAGTATAGCAGCATTGGCTTACGCCCTGCCGTTAATAACATTGTTTGCCGTCATCTTCGATGACTCTACTCAAACTCGTTATCTAATGGGAGTCTTACGTCAACAAGATAAATCCGGTAAAGATTGCTATAGATTATTTGCAAGCGGATTTGGGGAAAAATCGAGAACAAAATGCTTTACTAAGATGAATTTTCATGGGAGGCATCATCTCTGGGTGAATGAGTTTTCCTTGCATTTTTTAAGCTCTTTTTAGGATGATTTGGATTGAGACAAATGGGCGATCGCTTATCGCGTGCTTTCCTACATCATTAACGGCAGGATTTTATGCGTATAATAAAATCG
>NZ_PKGG01000626.1:0-317 GCF_046480465.1 Arthrospira sp. PCC 8006 | reverse complement strand
AACCCGCGACCTCCGGCGTGACAGGCCGGCACGCTAACCGACTGAGCTACACCCGCGCTCCAGCGTCGCGCCGAAGCGCATCGCCTTGATGGAGGGGGAATTAAGCACTTCCTCCCCCCCTGTCAAGCAGCGTTCGGAGCCTTTCGGCGGCGAAATTCCCGACGGCGCGGTTTCGGCGCCCTGCCCCGCGAAAACGAAGGTTCCAGCGTGCATTTTTCCTTGCCCCGACCGCGTATCGCGCTTAAACGGTTTCGCTGGACAAAGGGCGATTAGCTCAGTTGGTAGAGCGCTTCGTTTACACCGAAGATGTCGGCAGT
>NZ_PKGG01000107.1:0-17085 GCF_046480465.1 Arthrospira sp. PCC 8006 | reverse complement strand
CGGCATCCTCCATTCCATAGCGACGATTTTTACCCGTTCGCTTGTCTGGTAGCGACGACAAGCACTGGCGGACAGACCCCACTACGGTGTCAAACCAACCTGGCTTTTTCAACAGCTCTGGCCCTCCTGGGTTTTTCAGATGCCATTACTATACAGGGATACTGGGGACTTGAACAGTTTTTCGCCAAAATGAGAATTGCTGTCCCTAATCATGGATGGTTGACAGTGGTCGCATTTGGTAGTAGGTTCTACTTCACGCCTTCCGTTCCCCGCTTCAATCCTGGGGTTATGATTCCCAAAACTGGGGGTGGCTATCGCCGTTACTCTCAACGCAATTGTTAAGGAATCGTTAAGATTTCAGATTTTGCGTTTTGACCTTGAGTTCCCTGCCTTGTTTGTATATTTCTATACCAAACGTTGGGACATATAAACAGTTATGGGATGGTCAGGGTACGAGTCCCTTATATTTCACCGATGGGTGAAAGTCCCACTAGGAAGTTATTTCAGGCATTTCAGCCTTATTTGATTCCTAAACGTCTCGCACCACCGCTTCTACTTTACCGCCATCGCTGCCGTCTGGCTTGCAGAGGTTCCACCGGGGTTCAACGTGCCAATCTGCCCAAAAGCCAAACTTAGTCAGAGGTTCATCATGGAAACTAGCACCGATCGCCTTTTCCCCCGGCAACGACGATCGCTTGTTTCAGGTTCTGGTTTTCCAGCTTATCGAGGGCGATAAACATCAGCGCCCGACTTTTCCCAGAGGCGGGGGGAGATTTAATCAGCAGATATTGTTCCCCCCTTTTTTGGTAGGCGATCTCTTGATTATGGCGCATCAGGGGGGCGTTGGTGCGGGTAGAAGTGCCATCGGTGGGCGTAGGTTACGGAAACGGAAGGAATGGCGATCGCTTGCTTCATGGTAGTTCGGTGTTTCTGATTAGAGGGGGATTAACAAGTAATTTAAGGATATTTCCGGAAATATTATTCCAGTTATGGTGGTATATTGACTCATTATCTCACACAACAACCATGCCATTGTCCAGGTCTTCAGTTGCCGATTGTACGGACTCAGGAAATACAGGTCTGTTATCAAAGAAGATTCGGATTTACCCAGAAACAGCTTTGCCTAAGACCTGTTAATGTATAATGTTCCGGCAAGTCCATAACCATTACGCTAGTAGATGCCTGAAATTCCCCAATCTGCGACTGAACTCGCTGAGGTTCTCACCGAGTTGAGTGACCTTAATTTTGAACTCCCTGATCCTGAAGATGAGGAAGTTTCCGACCATGAATTTGCTCATCAGGTAGACACAGCCTGGAAAGTGTGCGATCGCTTTGATTTACAAACCGAAATTTGGCGGGGACGGATTTTGCGGGCGGTTCGCGATCGCGAAAAACGAGGCGGCGAAGGTCGGGGAATGGGTTTTCTCCACTGGCTCAAACAGCGAGAAATCAGCAAAAGTCAGGCTTATGCTTTAATTGAACTGGCTAATAGTGCTGATACTCTCCTGGCTGAGGGACATCTGAACCCCGATGCTATTAACAATTTCAGTAAACGAGCTTTTATCGAAACCGCTAAATCTTCCCCAGAAGTACAGCAAATGGTCAGTGATGTGGCCTGTGCAGGCGATCGCATCACAACAAGGGAAGTCCGCCAACTGGCTGATGAATGGACCGCTATGAGTTCCGATTTGGTTCCTGATGAAGTCCGGGAAAAAGCCGCTGTGGGAGCGCTTCCACCCCGTTATCTAGCGCCTCTGGTGCGGGAAATGGAAAAGTTACCAGATACCCACGTTGGGGAAATTCAACGAGAAATGGTCGCTAACCCTGATGTCGATACCGTGCGCCAGTTAACCTCTGATGCTCGTAGTTTAGCTAAATATCTTGATGCTGCTGCACAGGTTCAGGCTTTAAATCAGTCTTCGGTAGATCTGGAAATGGCTTTGGAAGAGGCTTTGCGGGTGGGGTGTTTAGCTACGGCTTCCGATTTGGTTAAGCAGGCTACTCAGTTGGAACAAACTATTGTTAAACTTCATAGCACTTGGCGACGAGTGGGGAGTCTCGCCGATCGCTTATATGTAGATACCGGAGCCAGTACCCCCCACTTGCGATCGCTCCTTAATTGTCTCGAACAGTTAGCCGGTCAGGTGATTGAGGTTAATCTAGGAGATAGCGACGAGGGGAAAATCCGCCTCCAAATTCTCTCGGACTGAGTATCAATATCCCCCCCCACCTGATGAGACAGCTTTCAGGATATGACCTACTAAGTATAGGGAACCACACAGGACTACTAGACTATTATCTGAATTAGCTAAAGCTGTTTCTAAGCCTACAATAGGATCGCTATGGGTTTGACAATATCCAAGTTGGGGACAAATTTCGTGGGCGAGGTGGGCGAGCCCGTCCGGCATCGCTGAACTATGATCAGGTACGGGAACTAAATGTAAGCGATCGCCAGAATGTAACGTCGCCCTGAAAATATCATCATGGTCTTTAGTGGATAACATCCCCATTACCCAGGTAATCGGACCATCAACAGTTCCCCTCTGTTGCAACTCATCCACATATTCACGCAAAGCCGCCGCAGCCGCCGGGTTATGCGCTCCATCAAGCAAAAATGAGCGATTGTCATGGCAACTTATCCATTGTAGACGACCCGGCCAGCGAGTTTTAGCGATACCCTCGATGATAGCTGTATCAGAAATCGCCCAACCCTGTTGTTTGAGAGACTCCAAAACGGCGATCGCTATAGCTGAGTTGAGCAATTGAACTTGTCCGGGCATGGGTAAAATATATTGGCAGTTTCCATAACTAGCTACCGGGTGAAAAGGGTCAGACTTCAGCAATTGTGCCGGTTCGACCCAAGTAGTGGGACAGCCAAGAGTTAAAAGGCGATCGTTCACCACTTTTCGCGCTTCCGGCGGAAGGGGTCCCACCACCGCCGGACATCCTCGTTTAAGAATACCCGCCTTTTCCCTAGCAATATCCGCCAAAGTAGGACCCAGACGCTGCCAATGTTCCCGACTGAGGCTAGTAATTACACTGACCAAAGGCTGATCAATCACATTAGTAGCATCGAGTCGTCCCCCTAAGCCCACCTCAATCACCGCCACATCGACTTTCTCTCTGGCAAAATAAAGCCAAGCCGCCGCAGTAATCACCTCAAATTGAGTCGGTAACAGTTCATCAGAAGAAATAGCCCTGATCACATCTTGCAGTACAATCTGCAAATCCCGATTATCTATAGGAACCCCATTGATACAAATTCTCTCAGTCCAATCGACCAAATGGGGAGAAATATAGCGCCCCACACGATATCCCGCTTCCGTCAGCACTGAGGATAAATAGGCACATACCGACCCTTTACCGTTAGTTCCAGCAATATGCAAAACAGGGACTTGGTAGTGAGGATTATTTAACCTCACCATAAGCTCTGTAATGCGTTCTAAGCCAAGATTAATGCCAAAACGTTCAAAAGACCCCAAAATCGCATCTATACTCACTACGCCCCCTTATTGTCCGGCTCAGAGGGGGTTGATAAATCCAGATTTTTCAAAATGAATCTTAGGGATTTACGGGGAATATATGGCCATCCCCCTTGGGCTTCTATCTCGCGCAGTAAATGATAAAGTTCCTGTCTGTTCTTGGGTAAAGTCTTCTGAAACACATCTTCTCGGATTTTTTGGTGAAGCTGTTCTAAGGTTCGCAATAGGGATAACAGCATGAGGGTGTCATCATTAGCTTGGACGGTCAAATCCTGGATATTCTGGGTCAACAACTGCAATTGAGCCTCAAAATCAGTCTCCTGCTCCATAATTTCCTATTATGATTATGCTTGTTCACGATTTCATCATAGATCTAACCTGCTACCAATTTCCGCTTAAATCCGTAAATAAACCCAGGTAAAAACACTTAAAGCCGATAAATTTGTACTTCTGGTAACAAAAAAGTCGTAATCAGGGTAAAATGCTGTATTGGACAGCCCCCATTAAAATGGGGTGGGATCAGGTGACTCGCTCAATCTAGGGAGCGGGGAGCGTCGATTCTGCCAACTAGAAAATTATGTCACATATCGATTTTGGATATTGAGGTTGAAAATGAAATATCGCGCTTTAGTGGCGACATTCTTGGCATTTTGCCTTTCGGTACTCACAGCTTGCTCTGAAAGTCCATCCGCAAAAGATCCATCATTACTAACTTATGATGATATTCGGAACACTGGTTTAGCGGTTAACTGTCCGAGTCTTCCTGAAACCGCCCGGGGTTCAATTCCCCTTGACCAAAATGCTTCCTATGAAATTACAGGCTTGTGTCTGCAACCTACTAGCTACTTTGTGAAAGAAGAACCGGCTAATAAGCGACAAGAGGCTGAGTTTGTACCAGGCAGATTGTTAACTCGCTTCACTTATAGCTTAGACCAGGTTCGCGGTCTCTTGAAATTTCAGCCAGATGGCAGCCTGAAATTTACTGAAAAAGATGGGATTGATTTTCAGCCCATTACCGTTTTACTCCCTGGTGGTGAGCAAGTGCCATTCCTATTCACTATTAAAGGGTTAGTAGCCACCAGTCAACCTGGACTGACTAGCATTAATACTTCTACCGACTTCTCTGGGGATTTTAATGTCCCTTCCTATCGGGGTTCAACTTTCCTCGATCCGAAGGCACGGGGTTTGGCTTCTGGTTATGATAATGCTGTGGCTTTACCTGCTACTGCTGACGAGGAAGATTATGTTAATGCCAATGTTAAACTTGCTGATACCAAGTTTAAGGCTGGTCATATTTCCCTACAGGTAGCTAAAGTTGATGGCGAAACTGGCGAAATTGCTGGCATTTTTGAAAGCGAACAGCCTTCTGATAATGATTTAGGTGCGAAAGAAGCTGTTGAGGTGAAAATCCGTGGTGCTTTCTACGCTCGTATTGAGCCTAAAGCATAGTCAACAACCCACCACTAATGGCAGTAGCCCTAATTGACGAATTGGGGCTACGGTGCAGATGAGGCATACCGTGCCAACAAGGGTTGCCCCTTCTCCGGGGTGCGGGCTAGATAGCCCGCTATATGATTAAGTGACGGGATTGGCTATTAGTATTTAAGGTCAGAGGCTACTAACATAGAGCCAATTCCCGCGTCGGTAAAGATTTCCTGAAGCAAGGCATGGGGAAGGCGACCATCGATAATATGGGCGGCGCGTACTCCCTGGGCGAGACTCCGCACACAGCAGGTAACTTTAGGAATCATACCGCCAGCCACAATTCCTCGTTCAATCAGTCCCCTGGCTTCCTGAATGTCTAACTTGGCAATGAGGGTCTCGGGTTTATGGTAGTCCTCTAAAATTCCGGCTGTGTCGGTGAGCAAAATCAATTTTTCGGCCCCTAAAGCGGCGGCGATTTCACCAGCAACAGTGTCAGCATTGATATTGTAGGCTTGACCTGTTTCATCAGATGCTACGCTGGACACTACAGGAATATAACCGCCATCAACTAAGGATTCTAGTAACTTGGTATCAATACTGGTTACCTCTCCCACAAATCCTATGCCCTCTTCACCCTGGGGACGAGCGCGGATCAGGTTAGCATCTTTACCACATAATCCTACTGCTAAACCTCCTACCTGATTGATGAGGGAGACAATTTCTTTATTGACTCGCCCCACGAGTACCATTTCGACTACATCCATTGTGGGGGCATCTGTGACCCGTAAGCCGTTTTTGAATTGGGGTTCAATTCCCAGTTTCCCTAACCAGGTATTGATTTCTGGGCCTCCACCATGTACTACCACTGGCCGAATACCAACACAGGACAGCAGCACAATATCTCGCATGACAGTATCTTTAAGGTTACTGTCTTTCATGGCCGCGCCGCCATATTTAACGACAATGGTACGACCAGCAAATTTTTGGATATAGGGGAGTGCTTCGCTGAGAATTTGGACGCGAATGGTCTGGTCTATTTGGGAAAAGTCACTATGTTTGAGCATGGTAGGGCATATAAAAATCTCGCTTAATGATTTTAGCTGCGATTCAGACAAGTATTGTGGGCTGTGTCCGACAAACTTATGTCGGAAATAGCTTTGATGTACAGACCAATATCAACTCCTAGGGCGATTGTGCAACCTGTCTCGAAGGGCTTATAATCATTGGATGTACTGAAAATTAATCCCCTGTTCATGACAACCACTCCCCTACATTCCAACTCATCAACGAACCCCAATCCAGTAATTGACCCATCTGTAGGACGGTTTGGGCAATTTGGTGGTAAATATGTCCCGGAAACTTTAATGCCAGCTTTGGCCGAACTGGAAGCGGCTTTTAAACATTATGTGAGCGATCGCGACTTTCAAAGGGAACTAGAAGATTTATTGCGGGACTATGTGGGGCGGCCGAGTCCCCTGTATTTTGCCCCCCGTTTAAGCGATCGCTATGCTAGAGCTGATGGTAGCGGCCCGAAAATCTACTTAAAACGGGAAGACCTGAACCATACTGGGGCTCATAAAATCAACAACGCCCTCGCCCAAGCTCTCCTAGCCTGCAAAATGGGMAAAAAACGGATTATTGCGGAAACAGGGGCGGGTCAACATGGGGTGGCTACTGCTACGGTTTGCGCCCGCTACGGCTTAGACTGTGTAATCTATATGGGCGTACAGGATATGGAACGCCAAGCCCTGAATGTCTTTAGAATGAGGCTATTAGGGGCAGAAGTCAGACCGGTGGCAGCGGGAACCGGAACCCTGAAGGATGCCACTTCTGAGGCGATTCGGGATTGGGTGACGAATGTGGAAACTACCCACTATATTCTGGGTTCTGTGGCTGGCCCCCATCCTTACCCAATGATGGTGCGAGATTTTCATGGGGTGATTGGTCGGGAAACCCGCGCCCAGTGTTTAGAAAAATGGGGTGGTTTACCGGATATTCTGATCGCCTGTGTTGGTGGTGGGTCGAATGCTATGGGGTTGTTTTATGAGTTTGTCAATGAGTCCTCTGTGCGTCTAATTGGCGTAGAAGCAGCCGGATCTGGTATTGAGACCGGAAAACACGCCGCCACCCTAACTCATGGGCGTGTGGGGGTTCTACATGGCGCTATGAGTTATCTATTGCAGGATGATGATGGTCAGATTATTGAAGCACATTCTATTAGCGCCGGGTTGGATTATCCGGGAGTGGGACCGGAACACAGCTATCTGAAGGATACCCAACGGGCTGAATATTACAGCGTTACTGACCGGGAGGCGGTGGATGCTTTAGGGCGTTTATCCCAGTTGGAGGGTATTATTCCGGCTTTGGAAACTTCCCATGCGATCGCTTATTTAGAAACTCTCTGTCCTCAACTCGAAGGTAGCCCTAATATTGTTCTCAATTGTTCGGGACGGGGTGATAAGGATGTGCAAACAGTAGCTAAGTTTCTTGATTCAGAGATTTGACTATGACACGCAATTTAATGGCTTTGGCTTCTGTGGGAATGGGGTTAATCTTGGGTTATCATTTCCTCCCGGAAGTGGGTTTTTTCTCAGTGGTTAATCCCTCAAATTATGTGATTGCTTCTACCAGAGATATTGCTAGTTTGGAACGACAGGTTCATCAACAGGTGAATGAGTACCGCCAAAGCCGAGGTTTGTCACCTCTACAACTGGACTCTCGTATTAGTAATGAGTCTCGCCGTCATTCGGAGGATATGGCGACGGGACGGGTTCGGTTTAGCCATGATGGTTCAAAAGAAAGGTTTGAGGCTGTCGGTAGTCAGATCCGCTTCCGCCAAATTGCTGAAAATCTGGCTTATAATTATGGTTATGCTGATCCGGTAAAGCAGGCGGTTAAAGGTTGGATTGATAGCCCGGGTCATCATAAAAATATGATCGGTGACTATTCTTTGACTGGAATTGGTGTGGCTATAAATGCTAAGGGGGAGTATTATTTTACCCAGATTTTTGTCCGCCCTCAGTGAGAGGATATATGGTTCAATAAACCACCAGAGGGGTGCGTGATTATGAATGATTTTCAGGTGTGCGATCGCGATTTGAGTGATTCTCGTGTTTCGGAGTTCATGGAAGCTGAGGCTTTGGCTATCGATACGGAAACTATGGGTTTATTACCTTGGCGCGATCGCCTCTGTTTGGTGCAAATTTGTGACCCGAAAGGACAGGTGGTGGCGATTCGGATTGAACGCGGACAAAGGGAAGCACCCAATTTAAAAACCCTTTTAGAAACCACTAATATCCTCAAGGTTTTTCACTTCGCCCGGTTTGATGTCGCTACTTTGCGCCATAATCTGGGGATTGAAGTTAACCCAGTATTTTGTACTAAAATTGCCAGTAAATTAGCCAGGACTTATACTGGCAAACATGGCTTAAAAGATTTAATCATGGAATTGGAGGGGGTGGAATTAGATAAATCTTCTCAAAGTTCCGATTGGGGAAATGCTGCAAATTTATCGGAAAATCAGCTTAATTATGCAGCTAATGATGTGCGATATTTACTATCAGCTAAAGATAAGTTAAACCAGATGCTCAAGCGTGAGGAACGCTGGGATTTAGCCCTGGATTGTTTCCAATGTTTGCCGACTATTGTAACCTTAGATTTAATGCAGTTCGATGATATTTTTAAGCATTAGTCAATCGTGGGCTTAATTAACAGTTAAGTTATAGCATAGGTTTTCGGATAGGACTAATGGCTAATTCTCGCAACCAATTCCATCTCGATCGCGATCGAACTTATGGGGGTCAGAACCGATCACCCGAAACTGCGATCGGAGATATCCTTACAATTTAGATCTGGTGGGTAAGGTGGGATGCAAATATCAGGATAGGAAGGGTCACATTTAGCCCGAGAATTGTCTGTTCTTTTCCTTGCTGTCTGGTTGACCACTGGCTTAGTTGTCGGGTTACCTTGTCCTCCCGTAACCGCATTTGTAGCAGCAACTGCGGGCGGGACTACCAAAAAAGTGACCGCGATAAACACACCTAGAATAATTGCAAACAGCGTCCGTTTCATCTCTTCCAACTTGGTTCGATTGAGTTACAATAGTTTCTACCCCTATGCTAGGTGCAAATTGTCTGCAAATTGGCTGCAACAGAGCGACTACCGGGTTAAGTGTTCCCGTCGCTCGCCCTTAGGATAAGGGTTTAAGTAAAATCGGAGCGGCGGGATTTGAACCCACGACCCCCACTACCCCAAAGTGGTGCGCTACCAAGCTGCGCTACGCCCCGATGTGCTTCACTAGCATAACACACATAATCGAAATTTCCAACAACTTTTTAGAACATTTTTAAAATTTTCATGGCGGCCAGAAGTTCCGGGACTGCCTCCGGGGGCCAACTTCCCTCACAGCGCCGCCCGTTACTCAGAATAAACTCTAGGCTGTAGGCGTGGGGTACGCCTTCTAGCTGTACCCAAAGCCGATCGCTTTCAGCTTCACAGGTGAGGCGTTCGGAGTCCATAATTTCCGCAGCTATTTGGCTAACGGTGTCGGCGAGTTGTCCACACAGACGACACAAATCATCTAATTCCGGTTCCGTTAACTCAACCGCCCATCCTTCTCCCCCGACTAACCCCTTAAACTCCGAGGCGTTGGGGTCCCAGCCTAACCGCCAGCCAGCCCCATTTCTCAAAATTTTGTCCATTTGTTAACTCAACTAAGGAAGCAACAATTCTGAGTCTCCCGGCTGGGGAAGGGGAGGGAGGGAAAAACGGTGATTATCACCAGCATTTGATGGGGGAGGTGTTGACGGCGGGTCTGCTGGGGGTTGTCTTTCGGATACAGCATTAGCAGCGCTAGGATTAAAGATACCGACGAGAACATCAACTAAGGCATCCCGTTGTTGTCTATTTAAGGAGCCGATCGCCTTTTTGTCTCCCTCTAGGGGATTTTCCCGCAAAACACGAGCGCGGGGGTATTGCTCAGGCCGCATTATTTTATTAGCACCTAAATAATCAGCCAGGGTCAGTTTCCAGTCTAGGCGAAATTGGGTAGGGCGATTTTGGATATAAACGTGATAGCGAATTAGCCGATCAATTAGGGTGTTATCTTCGGCAGGTTCTCCGGTTTCGGTGGAAATGTGGTGATTTTCCTTGGGTAGGTCTGGCAAAAGTTCATATACCTGTTGCCAAACATCACGCACCCGCAACATTCCCCCTTGGGCTAATTGTGAGGAATGCTGGGGGGGGATTTGGGCGCGGGTCGGAGATTTGGTCAATGTAGCGATCGCTGTGAATAGGACCAGACTCGCGACTGCTAATGCAACGAGTCTAGGATATGGCGATCGCTTTATGGAACTTGGTCTCATGAAACTTTAGCGATCAACAATAATTTCGGGTTGGGTCAACTCATCGGACATTTCCACAATAGCCCGCATAACTGGCTTCATCAGATTATCGTCAAAATTATCAAAATCCTCGTAGCGGCACTGCTTGGCGCGTTTAGCGACCTGAACAGTAATTTTATAGCGGTTAGAGGCAGCATCAAACAGTTGTACTGCGCGACGATTGATTTCTAAGGAATCGATAGAACGTCTTTGCATAAGACTCCAACTATAGTTATGTTGTCGGATATATGTTAACCGATTGTAGCAGAATTTCCCCAGCTTCTGTCAAATTCTGACCAAAACTCAAAAAGCCGTCTTGATGTCCTCCCATGACTAAAATTTGGTGATCGGCTAGATTTTCCACGGCGAATAAACGGAACATTTCCTCTGCCATTTGCGGGGTTCCATAGGGAACATTGGGGTTAGTGGTGGGAACTTTAAACATTAATTGCTGCCAAATTTGGGGATTATGAACATGGGCGATCGCCTTAATTTGAGGTTGATGGCTATATATGGCAGCATGAGTTAAGGCTTCTGATGAGGCTTTAATCGGACCGCGACAGGTGATCCAATTTTCCTGCCAACTAAAATCGGAAACCAGGGTATAATGTTTGGGGGTTAAATGGGCTAGGTGTCCGGTTTGGGTTCCAGTGATGATAAATTCTCCAGAGTTTCCCAGACGCACACTGATATTACCAAACCCTATGCCGTTGTCATAGACTCCAATGAGTCCCAAAGAATACAAGCGATCGCGCCAATACATTAACTCGGCTAAGACTGGGGAGGCTAAGGGTTCAGCCTCTATCCAATTACATTGATATTTGATAACACCTTCATCAATCATAGTCATTTCGAGTTAACTGCCACTGTGATAGGTTGGGGGATATTCCGATGTAATAATTACCTCCTAGAGTGATTTTATACTGTGTTGTTGATCTGGGCAATGATTCGGGCAATTTCCCTAAGATGAAAATATCAAAAGGGGCGATCGCATATTGACGATCAGGTGTAAAATAAGCATCAACAATAGCAGTTATAACCACCCCAAATATGAAGCGTCAAATCATCTGCACCAATCACGCCCCGGCTCCTGTGGGGCCTTATAGCCAAGCTGTAATCGTCAATGGTATGGTATTTGTATCTGGCCAAATTGCGATCGACCCAGAAACCAATCAACTGATGGGTTCAGGAGATATCGAACAACAGACTAAACAGGTAATGGCGAACCTAGAAGCGATCCTTACTGCTGCCAAAAGCAGTTGGTCAGAAGTAGTCAAAACCACCATTTTCCTCAAGGATATGAGCCATTTTAGCAGCGTAAATGAAATTTATGCCAAATTTTTCGATTCCGAAAATGCTCCCGCTCGTGCCTGCGTAGAAGTAGCCAGATTACCGAAAGATGTATTGGTAGAAATAGACTGCATTGCTACAGTATCTGATAGCTAAAATCTCAACCTTGCCGGAAATGGTTGAGAGGTCAACGAAGTTGAGGACTGACAACCACAAGAGGTGCGAACCCTTCACCCCAGATGTCAGTATATTAGTAAACTGGGGTCAAATAGTTAAATAGGTAGGGAATGGTTCAACCTAATCAAGGTAATCCTAAACCAGATTAGTGAACCTGTCTACCTAGGTAATTCCCATCAATTCACAGGACATAAGATAATGACCATTAACCCCAAAATTTCACCAGCTTTTGCTCCGTTTTTATCCCACACCGACCCCCAAGGGAAACAAGATGCGATCGTAATTTTCCAGGGACAGTACCCCACAAATATCGCGCCGCGTGACTCTCAACAAAGATTTAATACTATCCAGCAAACCGCCACCAGTCACCAAGCCGAAGTCAGCAAACTAGCAGCCAGTTATAAAAGTGCTGTCGGTCAAAACTTCAATGTCTCTGCTATTGGTTCAGGTGCATTACCCATTGCTACAGTAGAAGTGACCGCCGAAACTTTACCAGCTTTAGTGGAACAACCAGGAGTGGTAGCAGTTTTACCTAACCAAAAAATCAAATTAATTGAACCTAGTGCCATTGACTATCAACAATTACGGAGGCAGGAAGAAAATAACAAGTTAACCTGGGGATTAGAACTATTAGAAATTCCCAAAATGTGGGAAAAGACCAAAGGTAAAGGGGTTACAGTATCGGTTCTCGATACGGGAGTACATGGAGATCATCCAGCCTTAAAAGACCGGGTTAAAGGGTTTGTAGTCATCGACCCTTTAGGGCGACGAATTACCGCTACGCCTTCCTTTGATGGTGGAAATCATGGGACCCACGTTTGTGGTACTGTGGCTGGTGGTAAAACAGAAAGTGGGGTTTCAATTGGTGTCGCCCCAGAAGCGGACTTACTAGCGGGAGGGGTTCTGATTGGTAATGCCACCCTGCGAACCTTAATCGAGGGTATTTCCTGGTCAATTGAGAATGGGGCAGATGTGATAAATATGTCGTTGGGTATGAGTTACTATGAGCCTCTATTTGCCCAGGTTTTTGATATGCTGATCAATCAATATGATATTCTGCCTGTGGTGGCGGTCGGTAACGAAAATCATGGTAATACTAGCTGTCCTGGAAATGCTCATAATGCTTTCTCTATTGGGGCGGTGGAAATGCTCCCTAATTCGGAACTGGGAATTACATTTTTTAGCAGTGGCGCGAGTTTAGTATTTCCAGATGATGCTCCTAACCGCTTAGTGACTAAGCCGGATATATCCGCCCCTGGGGCTCAGGTTTATTCGGCTGTTCCTCCGACTAAACAGGCTAATGGGTCTTTTGAGTATACTTATATGGATGGTACATCTATGGCGACTCCCCACGTGGCTGGAGTGGTGGCGCTATTGTTAGCTGCACAACCTGATGTTCCAGTGAGCAAAATTGTGGAAGTGTTGCGAGAAACAGCCGAACACCCTGGGGGAGAACAAATGCGCCCGGATAACCGTTGGGGATGGGGGTTAATTAAGCCTTGGGAAGCTCTACAAGCTCTGAAATAGGTTTAATGATTATATTAGKGGGGGTGGTTTTGACGMTGCCATACKGCATAATTGGATTAACTTTGCTGGGGGTGGTGCTAGGAGATGCTAACCCAGCAGCGCTCCCCCCATTAACCCCATTAAACAGTTGCGTTAGGGAGAACTACCAGATGAAAATTAGCCCCGAATTTGCTGCTCGTTTGGCGGGTCTCAAGTCTCAGGAAAAAATCCGGGTTCTGGTTTTTCTCCAGGTTCCCCCATCTAATCATCAGCGATCGCCACGTCTATCTCCTGAACAGCGAAAAGCTGAAATGGTTGCTACACAAAAGGCGGCGGAAAGTTCCCTGAATCAGATTAAGCCGATTTTGAATCAGTATAATGGTAAATTACTCGCCCCTAGCCCTAGTTTACTGGGTACTATTCCGGTTGAAATAACTGTGGCTGGTGTTTATGTCCTCAGTCAATCTAATGCGGTTAAATCGATAATTGAGGATCAGGATATTAACTGATAGATAGATGGTAATCATTAGGAAATATCTACTACTGGTTTTTTCCCCAATAACCAATAAGTAGTCATCTGTCCTTTTCCTTTGACGGGAATTAGACCGCGTTTTTTAAATATATAATTATACTTGAGACGGTGGTAGGTTTCCTCGGTGACTTGAATAGAACCGGGTGTTCCTGATGATTCCATGCGGGAAGCAATATTAACCGCATCTCCCCATAAATCATAAATAAATTTTTTAATCCCAATTACCCCAGCTACCACGGCTCCGGTATTGATACCAATGCGAATTTGGAATGATTCTGAACCCATTAAATAACTACCTTGAAACTGTTTCATTGCTGCTTGCATTTCTAAAGCCATATCGGCGATCGCCTCCGCATGATTATTTTGCGGTAGCGGTAAACCTCCCACCACCATATAAGCATCGCCAATAGTTTTAATCTTCTCTAATTTATGTTTATCGGCTAGGTTATCAAAAATCGAAAACATTTCATTAAGTAAACTCACCAACTCAATAGGATCCATGCGCGCTGATAGGGGAGTAAATCCCACAATATCAGCAAATAAAATAGTGACTTCTTCAATAGCAGAAGCGATAGCTTTTTTATTGGCTTTCAACTGGTCAGCAATAGGCTTAGGTAAAACATTCAGTAATAACTCTTCCGATCGCTCTTTTTCTTGAAACAGCGCCGCCGTCCTTTCTAATACCCGTTGTTCTAATTCGCGGTTAGTCTTTTCTAGTGCAATAAATGAATCCCGCAAATTTTGTATCATCATATTAAAGGATTCAGATAACATCCCCAATTCTCGAATCTTCTCAACTTTTACCTGTTGATTTAACTCAGCACTAGCGGTCGCATTACGAGCCCCACTAGCAATAGCACTGGAGGCTTCACTGAGGCGTAAAATCGGTTCACTAATCCATCTAGCAGTGAGAATACCCAAAATTATTGCTAACACTAACGCCGCCATAAATAATAAAATTGTGATGCGGGTATTTTCATGGATCTGTTCCATAAAATCCGCTTCAGGAACCACCACCACAATTAACCAATCAATTCCCCTAGGGTCAATCATGGGAGTTACCTGGACAAACTCTCGCCGACTATTAGCATAAAAACTGAGGCGATCGTGATTGTTTATTTCACTAATACTAATATCAGCCAATTTATCAAATAAATATTGGGCAGTTTCTCTGGTCATTATATCACTGCTTTCGACTGCCAAAATTCTTTCAGTGTCGCGATTTTCTTCATCCGTAATAAAGGTTTTTTCGAGGGTAGAATTTCCCACTAAATAACCATTGCGTTCCACAATAAATGTCTGTCCGGTTTTGCCAATTTCTAAGGTACCGAGAAACTCACTAATGCGCTTTAAAGTTAGGTCACTGCTGGCTACACCGAGTAAATTTCCTTGGGAATCATTAATTGGTCGATTAGCAGAAACCACTAAGGCTTGGGAGCCAAAATACCCATAAATCTCACTCCAAACTGGCTTACCCGCCTCTACCGCTACCAGATACCAAGGTCTACCTCTAGGATCATAATTATCGCGGGAACTCACCAACTCAGTTCGGTTCCCTTGATCATCTGTTAACCATTTTTCTAACTGACGATTAGTGCTATCAGTTAAAATATCAAATTCAATGGAACCATCATCATAGCGTCCCGCGCCAATATAATCCCCGTTTTCCATACCCATACCAATATAGCTGGCGGTGGGGAACTGCTGTAATTGTGTCCATAGATAGCGTTCTAGTGCGGGAATGTTATCTATGGAAATTAACCCTTGATTGATAGCATCAACATTAATTTGATTAATCAGGTGAGGAGTTTCCAGATAGGTATTCATTTCCTGTTTAATCCGGTTACTAACCTCAACTTGTAACTGGGTAGCTAGGTCATTTATCGCGCGGGTTCTATTCCGATAAGATAACCATCCTGTTAATCCGAAAGCTATAGTAATTTGTAGTAAAAATGGAACAATTAAGACCAGACGTAAGGATAACTTAGGTATAGGGGGTATAATAAATAAGCGCATGATTGATTAGTAGAGCCTCCCCAGATGTCTAAACCGAACCCGTGAAATATTGATAGGATTTGATGGTCAATGCGATCGCCATCGGATTTGAGCTTTGATGGCATTTAACTCAGCTTCAATTTCGGCATCAGAATAGTTATCATTGTTGTATTCATCCCCCAAGCTGATTAATTCTGGCGATCGCACTTCTAATTCAATAGCTCGCTCCTCAAGGCGGTCTATAATCCTAGTATAATCAAGGCTTTCCTCCATTTCATTCAAACGTTGGTAAGCCTCCAGAGAATAGGATCTAGACCGATACAGATCCCGCTGAGTTTTAGCATTAGCTGCACGCTCCGAGAGTTCTCGTAAATTAGATTTAAGTTGTGCCAAAATTTGTTGCTGTATCTGCAACTGTTCTTGCATCTGACTAGCTGTATGTAAGTAAGATTTCCTACGAATTAGAGCCTCCCGTGCTACCGATTCAGAACCCTTTTGCAGACCCAACTGAGCCCTTTTGTACCACTCCTGGGCACTTTTTTCAGCATCAATATAATCCTGTTCTATTTGTTTTTGGGTGCTACGGGTATCAGCTATGATCTGTCGTAGTTGAACTAGATCTGACTGCATTTGGTCTATAGCTTCATTCAGCAGTGTTTCAGGATCTTTAGTTTGGTTAAATAGGCGACTAACATGGGAGCCCACCATCTGCCAAACTTGATTCAGGATGTGCATTTATTATGGCTTGAAAAGGTGAACATTTGACAAGTATTCAGAGATTTTCAACGGACAGGCTCGCCGCCTGATACTAGGGAGCGATCGCCGGAATACCTAGCAGGTTAACCTGTCCTGATTATAGTCTCTCGTTAGCGGAAAATCAGCAGCAATTCACTGGGTTAGACTGGTATTAGTATTAATACCTCTGAGTTTTGAGGAGGGGTGACCATGTAAACCATGATTAAATCCTTACTCTCCTGGTGATGGGGTATCAAATTGAACGGCAATTCCTTCGGCTCGCAATTCTTCAGCGAGAAGTTTAGCAGATTCGGCATCACCTAAAGCCCCCATTTGAATTTTGACACCTGTTTTAAATCTGCGGATGTATGCATCAGGAACCACTTGGCGAACTGTTTCCAGCCTGGCCTCATTTTCGTAATCTGTTACCACATAATAAAATCCATCTTCAGCCCTCACAGGATTGGCATTAACTTGGGTAGGGGTAGGGGTATTAGCTGGGGTGGAAGCATTAGCTTGGGGAGTGGTTCCGCCTGCAGGTGCGGGTGCGGGTGCGGGTGCG
>NZ_PKGG01000144.1:0-13635 GCF_046480465.1 Arthrospira sp. PCC 8006 | reverse complement strand
CCAGATCCCGAAATTTCCCCCGCCTCCCCCCAGACCTTAATACAGTTTCCAGCCACAGAAGCGCCGCCCGAAGCAGACCCCCCAATTGCTGAGAAAAGTTTGATTAATCTTCCCCCTACCCCCGTCACCGAAACCGCCACAGAAGCGCCGCCAGAACCTTCAGCCCCCACTGAACCCACTTTGGTGGCCGAAAGTCCCCAGCCCGTGAAAATCGATCGCATTGAGGAACTGATTTTACAACTACAGTATCCTAACCCTAATCATCGCAGCAAAGCCATTTGGGAGTTAGCCCAACAGGGAGATTCCAGAGCGATCGAACCTCTGGTAAACTTGTTATTTACATCAGACTCCAAGCAGCGTAGCAAAATCTTGGCAGCCTTAGCAGAAATCAGCACTCGCTGTATCAAACCCATGAGTAAGGCCCTAGTTTTTTCCTTGCAGGACGAAAACCCAGAAGTACGACAAAATGCCATTCGGGACTTAACCAGAATTTATGATTTAATGTACCAAACTAGCCAAATTCTCCAAAGAGCAATGGATGATCCCGAACCCGATGTCAGAGAAACCGCACAATGGGCCGCCGATAAACTCAGTCGGATGCGTCCTTTACCTATCTCTAGGAATCATCTTGATAACGGATAATTGATTGACTGCCATTACAGGTGCGTTAGTCTTTCCGACCCTAGCAATAATTAAGGTAATTGTTCGCCATCAATCTTCGTGCAATTCAAAGGCAGAGAAATGATAAACCTAGTTCCTTTTCCTAGTTCAGAAATACCTTCGATTTTGCCACCATGTTTTTCTACCACAATTTGATGAGATATAGCCAAACCTAATCCCGTGCCTTTTCCCACCGGTTTAGTAGTAAAAAATGGGTTAAATATTTGTTGTAGGACTGACTCAGGAATTCCAGGGCCGTTGTCGGAAATCTCCACAACTACCATATCCATGTTTTCCTGATATTCAGCCACTTCTAATCTAGTTCTAATCGTGATTTCCCTAGGTGCGGGTCTATTCTCCAAAGCATCGATCCCATTAGAGATTAAATTCATAAACACCTGATTAATCTGGGAAGCATGGCACTCTACCCTAGGCAGTTCCCCATAATCGCGGATAATATTTGTCTCCCCTTGTTCCGCCTTTGCCTTCAGGCGATTTTGTAAAATCAGCAAAGTGCTTTCAATTCCCTCATGCAAATCAACCGCCTTCATTTTCGCCTCATCTAGTCGCGAAAAATTGCGTAGAGAGGTAACAATTTCCTGAATCCGATGGGTCCCCAACTTCATTGATTCCAAAGCCTTGGGTAAGTCATCTAGCAGAAAATCCACATCAATATCAGCCACAGCCTCTTTTAATTCTGGCACTGGCTCCGGGTAATATTTATGATACATACACAACATATATTGAATATCCTTAATACAGGTATCCAAATATATTAAGTTCCCATGAATGAAAGCCAGAGGATTATTAATCTCATGAGCCACTCCCGCCACCATTTGACCCAAACTCGATAGCTTTTCAGCTTGAATTAGTTGGGTTTGGGTGCGTTGTAGTTTGTCTAAGGCTTTTTCCAGTTGAGCCGCTTTTTGTTTTTCCAATTGCTGTTCAACTAATAAAGCCGCCTCTATAGCTTTGCGATCAGTAATATCACGCACGATCGCCAAAACCACATCATCCCCACTTTTAACATAGCGAGCCTCATAGGTGCGCCATCCTTCCTCAAAAGGTAGCATATATTCCCCAGACTGAGACTGTCCGCTAGTTAAAGTTAATTCCAAGTAGTGGCGCGTCCACCAGGCTAAGTCCTCCGAGAACACTTCCTCAACCGTTTTTCCCAAAACTTCCTTAGATTGTGTCACCCGATCATCCTTAGATGGGAAATAGTCAAGAAACACCCCCCCTCGGTTCAGGCGAAACATTAAATCGGGGATCGCTTCAATCAGGCTGCGATTTCTCACCTCACTTTGTCGTAAGGCTTCCTCAATCTGTTTGCGATCGCTAATATCAGTTTCAATCGCAATAAACTTAGTGAGATCCCCCTGATGGTTAAAAATAGGAGTAATGCTAATAGACAGCCAGTAGGGAGTCCCATTGCGTTTATAGTTGAGCAACTCCCCACGATAGGGTTTATGTTCCTTGAGACAGGTGCGAATTTGATGTATAGTTTCCGCATCACTCAAAGGTCCCTGGAGAAAAGAACCAGGGGTTAGACCATTCACCTCTGCCAGAGTGTAGCCTGTAATCCAAGTAAATGCCTCATTAACCCATTCAATATTCCCATGGCGATCGCAGATAATCACCGCATTATCAGTTTGACTAGCCACCCAAGAAAGTTGGGTCAGTTCCAACTCAATTGCCTTGCGTTCCGTAATATCCTGCGTAACTACCCAATACTTCTCTGGGGTAGCACCCGTTTTCATCAAAGGTACAATAGTCGTTTCCAGCCAAACCTCTCGTCCCGTCAAAGTACAATTTTGCAGTTCACCGCGCCAGATACCGCCAGATCTAACCACAGACCAGACCTTCTCTTCCCAAAAATACCCACTATAGCAGTTAGAATTTAGCAACGGATGAGGTCTACCTATTAACTCTTCTGCCGCGTAACCGAAAACCTCAATAAATGCCTCGTTAATTTCCACAAGTATACCGTTTTGGTCTACCCATGCTCCTGGGGTGGTCCGGTTGACCACCTGACGAAGATCCCAAAGTTCCTGTTGACTTTCATGTAATTGTTGTTTGGTTTTGGTCAAATCAGCCACTGCTCTCTGATAAGCTGCTACCAAAGGTTCGGGAAACAGGAGCCCTAAAAGTTCTGCGCTCATAATAAATTCTCCCAATAGGTGATTTCAGTTAGCTAGGACATTCACGAAATAGCCTAGCCACCTCAAGCAATATGAATGTTAGGATTGACTTTTCCAGGGCATCCTTTTTCTAGGGGTTTGATTAGCCTTTCAATTTCCTGAGCAAACCGCTGCCATTCTCGTAGAGTTTCCGTAGCCGAAAGCATGATCCTGCCTTGGCTCAAGAATTTTTCCATTTTCTGGGAATCAACAGCCTTGGAGAATAAATATCCCTGGCACAGTTGGCATCCCCAGGCTTGCAATACAGCCATTTGTTCGGGAGTTTCCACACCCTCCGCAATCACCTCTAGTCCTAAGGTATGGGCTAAATTGACAATCGCATAAGCAATTTTGAGTTTATCGTGAGATTCATCGATCCCCTCAATGAAAGAGCGATCAATCTTCAGGGTATGAATCGGAAAGTGATATAGGCGACTCAGGGAAGAATACCCAGTTCCAAAGTCATCAATACATAATTTGATCCCCAATTGGCTAAGTTCTCTCATTTGGGGAACCACTATCTCCGCATATTCAGCAATAGTGCTTTCCGTTAATTCCAGTTTTAACCTATAGGGATCACAGCCAGTTTCTTCCAAAATGCTTTGAACCTTATTAACTAATTGCGGGTTAGTTAATTGATACGTCGATAGGTTCACACTCATAAATGCCGGCTGTCCATCGGGAAACATTAACTGCCAACGGCGTAATGTTTGGCACGCAGACCGCAACACCCACTCTCCAATCGGTTGGATCAGTCCCGTTTCTTCAGCAATAGGGATAAATTGACTAGGAGACACCCAGCCTCGTTTAGGATGTTCCCAACGTATTAAGGCTTCGCAGCCTACAACCTCTAGTGTCTCCAGGGAAATAATCGGTTGATAGTGTAGTTGCAATTCCTGACGTTCAATGGCATGACGCAGATCATTTTCAAGCTGCATACGATCCCAAGCTTGGCGGTGCATCGTGGGGTTAAATATCACATGACAGGCTTTTCCTTTTCTTTTCGCTTGGGATAAGGCTGTGTCTGCATCTCGGAGAATTTCTTTGCCGTTGCTATAGCTGACATTACTGATAGCAATACCAATGCTAACAGTGCTNAAAGACTTCCTGTTCCCCTAAAACAATAGGTTGTTGTAAGTAAGATTGAATGTTTTGTGCCGTCTGGGAGATTTGGGTTAAATTATTGAGGTCATCCAACAGAATCGCAAATTCATCTCCCCCCAGACGCGCTACCGTATGCCAAGGTGGGATGCACTCTCTTAATCTTTCACCCACTCCCTCTAATAGGCGATCGCCGACTTGATGACCGAGACTGTCGTTAATTATTTTGAACCGATCTACATCTAAAAGTAGTACCACAAATTGGTATTCAGGATCTTCTTTTGCCCGTTCTACTACTTCGTCCAGTTCCCTCATAAAGTAGGATCTGTTATATAAATCAGTTAACCCGTCGTGGGTTGATTTATATATCAGTAATCTAGCTTCCTCACGTCTACGTTGTTTTTTGTCCGCATCGAAAACTGGCCATTTACTTTTGACAATTTCCGTATTTCTTGATGGCTCGCACTGCCATATACCAGACAATTCACCTTCGCTATCAGAGGTGTTTAGGGATGATCCACCGGGTAGATGTTGGTCTTCTGAAACATCCTTAAATCTATTGAAAATGGTGTTATTATACTCATTAGAGCCTTCACGAATAGTTTTGGTAATTTGCATAAGACTTTGGTTTTTACTGAAAAATTCATCGGCTGTATACCCTGTGTTACCTGTAAACAGCGGGTTAACCAATGTTAATTTGGGTATGACTGGCTGGGAAACAGAGATAGCAATAGTCAGAAAATCCTGAGCATTTATAGCTACTGAACTTAATGATTGCCATGCTCTTCCCATGGGCTCGATTTGCCGATTTCCCCTCACAGAAAGCAAATTACTTGATGGCATAGAGACTGCTGGCGAATTTTGCCAGTTTCCCCAGTTATTTTGAGGGTGTGAAAAATTGTTGTTGTCCATTTTAATTACCTCATGGGATGGACATTGATACTTTCCCAGAAATCTCAGAAAGACCAATTAGTTTGTACAGGTTGAATCATCTCTGGCGTTATTTTCATGGAACCTGACCCTTATACGAACAATGTATAAGAAATTTGCCAAGATGCCTAAGATTTCCATTCTAAATTTACCAAAATTGACTTAACATACCCTGTTTGTGAAGATATGACCAAAGTGAACACCGAAAACCTTAGACTCTCATTCCAAGAATAGCAGCTATAGTTCACAAACCCTAACTGCAAATCTTAAAAAAATGTTTAATTCAATACTTGGCTAGGGAAGTTGCGCTATCTATTCTGATTCATAAGTTAACAAAAGATTGTATAGCAGTTAACCATTAATTAAATCTTGAGAAAAAATTAAGTGGACTTCCCTAATTAAATATTTAGAAAAGGTTAAATTCACTTTCTAGGTTTCAAACTTTAAATACAGGAAACCCCATCCTATATAAGCCTACCAAATATTATATGAGGTCTTTAGAGTCAAATAAATGTATCTATTGATACGAAAGACCAAAAATGATCAAAAATTGGAGAGGAGGAACCGAGGAGGTAGAGAGTCAACAGTTGACAGTTATCAGAAGAATGGGTCTAAAACCCCGTCACTTCGACAAGCTCAGTGCATCGCACTTCGATGATACTCAGTGCATAGCCTTCTAGGACGGCTTTTCTTGTTCCCTAATGTACTGCTTGAGAACCTCTATTGGCGCACCTCCAACGGAGCTAACAAAATAGCTTGGACTCCAGAGGGCATCTTAGCCTATGGTTTAGGGTAGCGAGCTTGACCATACGGTGGCTTCAGCGGGCGTGAGTATGTCAACTGTCTTCCCCTATTTCTGAGATACTGCTGCTTTGTCGATTCAACGGTATAGCTTACTTCTCTCAGGGGTATGGTGGTAAACTGTGGGTTATCTATCAGAGTCCAGTGGAGGACGCAACAGGGTTAAGTGAAAATCTTGGCGGACTACAGGATTTAGATATCGACGCTGTAGCTGAGTCCATATCTGCCATGATTCATAGCGCTTTTGGCTCATCTGATTTGAGAGGGTTGGTAGACTTTTCTTGATATCTGAACGCAGGATATCCACTAAAACCGCTTCGAGTACCATGGTATCTTGAATATCACCTAGGCATTCTTGTATATCTTTCATATCCTGGAGATAGGCTTGATAGGTAGACCCGTAAAAGTCCGTAAATAGAGCCATGAGGTAACGGACTCGTTTGGCTTGTTTGCGTAAACTGTGTAAGACATCCCCCTGAGTCGTCAGGAGTTTCTCAAGTTTTTTCTTGGTAATGGTTTTTTTAGGGGTAGTTTCCTGGGAACTGTTTTCTGTAGGCTCGGACTCGGTTTCTAGTTTGTCAATACCAAATAACCAACCTTGATGCAATAATAGCTCACTGACTTGGGGGAGTAATAAATCTGGTAATACTTCCAGAATCGGCAGCTTTTCTATGGCGGTATAAACCGGAAAATCTAGCCAGTTTTGCAGGTCTTGTTTAAGGTGTTGATATTTTTTGTGTTCCAAGGTAGCCCGAACTTTTTTAAAGGCTTTACCTCGCTGCTTAACCAGGCGAATTAATACCTTGTCTAAGGTGGGTTTTTCGGCTTCTGTCAAGGTCGGATAGTATTGATTATTCAAGGCTTCTATCATCACATCAATATCTCGGAGTTCTCCTAGACAACGTGCGATTTTCCCTATATTGTCATCGCTGGCTGCTTTGGGTAAATCTACAACCGGAGCAAAACCAGTGACGGCCGATCGCAGTCTTCTCATTCCCACCCGCATTTGATGTAATTCTTCGGGATCTTGATCTTGTAAAACGGCGGCTTCGTGGCTGAGGACTTTGGTCAGATATTTTTGAATCCCTAAACTGGCCCAGTTCCCTAGGGTATTGGTTTGAGGTGAGGTGTCAATAGTCATTTTTCTCTGTCAAACTAAAATTTTGAGATACTATTCACTATAACAACTAATAGAATCATTTGTGTAGATGATCTGCAAATTTCCCATTTGATAGTAGGAAGGTCTTAACGGGGTTTCTGAGAAGAGGAATCAATAGCTTTGGGTGGCTGAAACTGCGTTGAGATAACCGGAAAAAAATTTAACCTTTTCTTAACCCAATTTATGCCTAATTATGCTGTTTTCAATCAATGTATAGGATTTAGGGTTTTGATGAGGTGCCCCTCTCACGCTCAAAGGGTCTCGACAGCCAAGACAGGGGGTTTGGGCTGTGGTTTAGGTAGGGTAGTCCGGGAAAGTATGCAGAGGCTATTTGACCTAAGCGATGATTTAAGCATTCAGGGGATTATTTAATGGGGTAAGGGAATTATTTATTGGCATTTCTCGAGATAGTATTGAGCAACTGTATCCTTTGGGTCTTGGCTGAGAACTGCTTGAAAGCATTTTAAGGCTTCTTTAATGTTGCCATTTTTCCAGCAACGAGTACCGCGATCAAAGACGGGACGGGTGAGAATTTTATTTGGGGAAACCGCATAGGTTTGACTAGCTAAAACCTCATAAATTTCTAAGGGTTGTTTTTTGCCTCTGGGGGTGACACAATCAATCCAGCGAGTTTGGAAAGATTCGCTATTTTCGGGGTATTGTGTCATTAATTCAGCGGTATCAATGGCGGATTTACTCGCAATAATTTGACAGCCATAAATTTTAGTTAATCCTTCTAATCGAGAGGCGGTATTAACTACATTACCGATAACTGTAGAATCCATACGGCTATCAGAACCCAATGTGCCAATCATGCCAATTCCGGTATCAATACCAATACCAATTCTGATAGGTTTTTGAATATTAAATATATGGCGATCGCGATTAAATTGGCGCAAACTATCTTTCATCATTAAAGCGGAATTTAAAGCATCAATAGCATGGGAATTCATCCGGTCAAAAACCGCCATAATGGCATCCCCTAAATATTTATCAATAAAGCCATTATGGGAGGAGATGCAATGACTCATTTGGTTAAAAAAAGCATTTAACCATTCAAAGGTTTCTCTAGCTTGTTGAAATTCAGCAATGGAAGTAAAACCGCGAATATCACAAAATAAGACAGTCAAGTGTTCTTCTGTGACATTTCCCAGTTGAATAGATTCAACCCCCTGAGGAGCAATGCGCTTTAAAAATTGTTGGGGTACAAATAGCTGAAATTTATCTGATAAATTTTCATTAATCTGCCAAGCCGCCGAAAACTGCCGTTGATTTTGTTCTTGAACTTCCTGCTGTAACTGCACCTTAGCAGTATCATTCCGCATCTTATTTAATTTTAAAATATTCTGTATTTTCGCCAACAAAAGTTTGATATTAAAAGGCTTAGTAATATAATCATCGCCCATGGTTTGCAAGCCCATTAAGCGGGATTCCTCATCATCGAGTGCTGTCAAAAAAATGATAGGAGTAGTTTGTAAAATGGGGTTTTCTCGAAGGCGATCGCAAACTTCAAAACCATTCATATCCGGCATCATAACATCCAAAAGCACCAAATCCGGCCGATGATTTTGAGCTATTTCAATCGCCCTAGATCCCGATTCTGCTAAGGTAGTGTTATAACCTTCTGCCATCAACAAATCTTCTAATAACACGAGATTAGCGGGTTCATCATCAACCAAAAGGATATGTAATTTAGTTTCAGACATAGGTAAAAAAAGGGGGGGTAACCGTTTAATACAGAGTCAATGCACCAAACTGACTCATAGATGTGCCAACCGGGCTGTATAAACACTGATAATTGTATATTTCAGTAGATGCGCCTACCAACCCGTATTAAAATGAGTGATTAGGTGGCTATACCCACTTAGGACTTTTCTGCTAAAACTCCAGGAAATCTTTGACAGTTTCTAATACCTGGTCAACATCAAGGGGTTTACTCAAATAACCATCAGCCCCAGCAACCAGACACCGTTCACGATCGCCCGACATAACCATAGCCGTAACTGCGACCACTGGCACGACTTTCCATAAACTGCTTTGCTTGAGTCGGCGTATCAGTTCAAACCCATCAACCTCCGGTAGTTGAATATCCATTAAAATCAGATCAGGTAGCATTTCGGGTTTCGCCATAGTTGAGTTAATCATATCCAACATTGTATTACCATCAGCAATCAACTCGACCTGATACCCTTCCAATTCCAAAACTTCAGTAATTAATAGCTGATTAAAAAGCTGGTCTTCCACCACCAAAATCCGAGGGCAGTCTACCTTATTTAACTTAGGGGTTTCTGGTTCTGGTTTAATTACCTCCTGGCTTTCGTGTTCAGGATGATAACTTTTGGCTAATTCCCGTCGCATCTCAGTTAGAGGTAGCCATACCCGGAAGCGACTGCCTTGATTAACCTGAGACTGCAAAGATACGGTGCCGCCGTGTAATTCAGCCAAACGCTTAGTTAGAAGTAATCCCAATCCCGTACCTTCATGGCGACGAGTTAGGGAAGAATCTATCTGTTGGAAAGGCTGAAATAATAAATGCCATCTGTCTTGGGGGATGCCAATACCAGAGTCCTGTACTTCCAAACATAAATAAGGGGTACTGTCATTAATGGGAGAACAGTCAGGGCGATAATCTCCATCTATCTGAGAGCCATAAGCTAGGTGTCCGCTTAATCGAACTTTACCACCTTCTGGAGTAAATTTAATGGCATTGGAGAGCAAATTAATGATAATTTGTCTGACCCGTCGCTTATCTAGCAAGGCTTGAGTGATGCGGTAGTCTGATTCTAAAGACAGGGCTAGACATTTTTTATCAGCCCGAGGCTGAACCATTTTCAGACACTCGCTACAGAGTTCGTGGATGTTAACTAACTCCAGATTTAACTCGGTTTTGCCGGATTCTATTTTGGATAGATCCAGAATGTCGTTGATCAACTGCAACAAGTGCAAACCGCTTTTTTCGATAAATTGAACTTGGTTAAGCTGGCGAGAGTTGAGAGTTCCAGAGTTTTGGCGTTTGAGTAAATCCGCAAAGCCTAAAACGCTGTTAAGGGGGGTGCGTAATTCGTGGGACATGGAGGCTAAAAATTCGGATTTGAGTTGAGAGGCGCGTTCTAATTTTTCGTTGCTTTGACGCAAGTTTTCTTGGGCTTGGGCGCGTTCTATGGCGGTTCCGAGGGTTCGACAAGCGGCAAATAACATATCTAATTGGGGATATTCCTGCATTTTGGTCAGATCCCTTGATTCGAGGGTTAACACGCCGATGATTTCTCCGTTGGTAGCGGGAATGGGAAAAATTCCTAGTTGACCAATTCCGGGATGACGAAAGGGGGAGAAGGCTTTGGGGTGGTTGGCGTAGTCTTGGACAAATATCGGTTCACCTGTTCTGACTACATCCCACAGTAGACCCTCACCGTAGGGAATGCCTTGGCTTAATAGGGCTTTCATTTCGGCGACGGCGGGTTCTCCATAGGTGGCGATAAACTGACCGGAAATTTGGTTTCCTAGCATCCCGGTGATGCGATTCTCTCCTTCTCCTAAAATTACTTTGACATCGCCAAAGGCTGCATTGGTGGTGTGTACTAGATAGTTGAGGGCAAATTGGGCGATTTTATCGAGGTTATCGGAGTCTTGTAGGCGTTCGTTTAACCCCAACAGAAACCTTAGTCGTCTCACTTCGGTATTTAGGCTCAGTTGGGTGTTGCGATAGTCTGTAATATCTCTAAAGGTGAGTAAACGCCGCCCTGATGGTGTGGTGTGGCTGTGGACTTCGAGATAGATTTGATTATGTTGTTGGATGCAAAATGAGATTTCGCCTCTGACAGAGTCGCGCAGGGTTTGTCTGAGGTGTTCCCATTCTGGCTTTGACCACAGTTTTTGGGATGTGATTTCAGCACAAATTTCATCTAGGGATGGTTGGGCGGCGAGTTGGTCAACGGAAATTCCCCAAATTGAGGCGAGTTGGGGATTGAATAGGATTAAGCGATCGCTACTGTCGAATAGGGCGATCGCCTGATCAATCTCGTTTAAAATCAAGATCTGCTCGTCTTTTAACTGCTGTATATCCATTCTCGGCCCTGAAAAAGTCCCAATTTCGGGTTAACTCACACCTACTTTATAAAACTTAACAGAAAATTGAACGGGCTAACAGTCCGCCGCCAAAGAGGGAACCAATCAGCAGCTAAACCACCCCAGGGGGCTGTCAAAAGGAATCGGCGGCTAGAGGCGCGATGAATATGCTTAGAATTACATTGAGGCGCAATCAAAGCGTCTATATAGCCTACAACCCCTATTCTACCGTTACTTAGGTGTTACTCAAAGCCATAACAGAGTAACAAGTGAGTAAAAAATGAGTAACGCTACTGATACCCCTACAGTAGGGGGAAAGGGCAACTACGATGAGAGTTACGCTAGATTCTTGAAAGCCTATCAAGACTTTAAAGGGGAATGTCCCAAAGGAGTGACACTCAAACTACAAAAGWCCGGGGCTAGGTACAATCTACTATTGCAGTTTAAGCAACCACCTACCGGAAAACGACTACCCAAAACGGCTAACCTTGAGTGTACTCCAGAAGGGGTGATAGACGGCGTTAGGAAAGCTAAGTTGGTATCAGAAGCCCTAGGGACTATCACTAGCGCTAGTGAATTTTGGGATTGGTACGATGCGACTATCTTAGGAAAGAACCAGATTGAGGATAATCTGATAACTTACCGGGACATCTTTAAACAAATTGAGGATGAGTATTTTGCGGGGTACAACCGCAACACAGGAAGGAAACGTTCCCGCGATATCGCTAGCGACTTAGCATCTTACGAGTCTACTAAAGGGACATATTTCAAGTTGTTTCCTAATTGGGATGAATATCCTAGCTGGGAGAGTTTCAAGGCTATGCTATATATTCCCTTGCAGAATGGAGAACAATTAGTAGGCTCCAAAACCTTCAGGGAACGTTACTACATCTTAAAAGCCATAGCTGAGAAATCACCTAACAAAGACCATTTACTCAAACAGCTTGAACCTATTAACGCCAAACAAACACAATTCAGAAAGAAACAACGGATAGCTGTTGATGTATTTAAGGATTGGTGGCTTAATACTAAACAGGAAGCCTATAACATTAAAAACCCTCAACATCAATTAACAAGGCATAATTGGTTATGGGTGACTGGTATGGCGGTAATGTACGGGTTAAGACCTACTGAGATAGCCGCCGCCGTTAATCTAACTAAGCCATTTGTAACGGATGATGGTATCACTATCAAAGCACTATCAGACCCTGATAATCAAGACAATTACTTGGTATTAGGAGATTACACTTACTTTACTGACTCAGAAGGTCGAAAAGTGAGTATCAAAACAGGGGGAAGGATTGTAGCTCCAATTCCCAGCCCTGAAATGTTTGAGTTTCTGGAATTGAAAAAACCTTTATTGCCTCAATACACCCCTAAAAAAGGCAGTAAACCCAAAAGCATAGTTACAGGCTTTGAGACAACGTTTAGTCAACGACTTCAATTCATGAAATGCCCGGTAACCCAAAAATATGCTTTTCGTAGGCTGTACAACCTGTTAGGTGAAAAGTATGGACTACCTATCGAGTTGCGAGCGAGACTTATGGGTCATAGCACAATCGTTAATGCTAATGACTATACAACAGAAGGCATTGACGCTACCTTAGAAGTTCTCGATGGATGCTCTAAGTTACCTATACCATTGGATGTAGCCATAGAACGGTTAACAGCGTTAGGGTTTGATGTTGACACTCCAGAAGCTAAGGCATTTCTCAGAGTTATCTATCAGATAGATTAATCTAATCGTCAACCTTTCATAAATTAACACCCCTAGACTAAACCCCTAGGGGTTATTTTATGGCTACAAATTGATGGATCCTGTTATGGCTTTGAGTAACACCTAAGTAACGGTAGAATAGGGGTTGTAGGCTATATAGACGCTTTGATTGCGCCACAACGTGTTAACTATAAACCCTTATCCTAACAGCGATAGCGGGTTATTACTCAACCCAATAACTATGCCTAGTTACTCAAATGTGACTCACAATCTAGTCCTAGCATAGGAAAATAATTCTGTCAATAGGTTGATTACTCAGTCAATAAGCACAACTTAATCAATCTGTCAAATGCCTACTATCTCCCCCTAACCAAACACCGATAGGGTAACTCTCTCGTGATAGCAGTCAATGGCAAGCCTATCGGTTCGTTCCTCACCATTGACTGCTATCACATCGGTCGTTTCCCCAATAGTGCTTGTTTCGGTTAGGGGGAGGGTATGGGTTCAATTTTGCAGGGTATTACCTAAAGCTACCAGTGCTAATAATAGGACGGTAATGAGTGCGATCGCAGTGGGATTTATCTATGGCTCAAAGTCAACATGATAGCTGTAGGTAGCCGTAGGGGGAACCCACTAGGTTATCAATGTACAACGATACCCCTATCAATGTACAACGATACCCCTATCAATGTACAACGATATCAGGCTGCCTATCCGGTTATCTATGGGAGTCAGATTATTGGGGAAATATTGGGGAGCCTACTCACTACCAACAAAATGCGATCGCATAATCACGACTAACCTAACTATCTCCTACCGGAATCAACCCGATACCCTCAAACAACTTTTCAACTGGTGACTTGTTTCGTCATCTCTCGCTGATACCTACATAATCCTAGAGAATTGATTCCCCATCGAAACCGATACCTACATACCGCTAGACAAGTCTCCAATTTTTGGTGGTAATCATCCCAGGCGGAACCCAGTACCCCTAATAAACACCCTAAGCCAAAATCTTAACC